>DASSAV010000550.1:0-12472 GCA_035699265.1 Rhodothermales bacterium | reverse complement strand
AGATCGGCAGGCACCCACTCGCTCTCGGCCGTGACGACCGTGCATCCTTCTGCGAACGCCCGAAGCACGTCGGGATCAGTCCAGTCGGCGACGATAGATTCGCCAAGTCCCTGCATCGGGCCGTCGGGAGTGGGGGAGAGGAACCGGATGTGGAGGCCCATGCGGATGCCGGCGAGGGCCAGCATGCGGCCTAACTGGCCGCCTCCGAGGATTCCGACGGTGGGGAAATCCGAGTCCGCCTGGTGTTTACTGATTCGGGCGGATGCTGTGGACGTGGCTAGTGGCAATGTCGTCTCTGGGGGCTGTCAGGGCTGCTCTTTCTGCGCGTTCAGGACGCGGTCCAACTGGAACTCATCCTCCACCAGCACGGCCCGAGCTCTTGAACCTTCGAAGGCTCCGACAATCCCGGCTTCTTCGAGTTGGTCCACGATGCGCGCCGCTCGGGTATAGCCGATGGACAGCTTGCGCTGAAGCAGTGAGACGGAGCCCTGCTGGTTGCGAACAATGACGCGGGCGGCCTCCTCAAACAAGTCGTCGATGTCGTCGATCTCGGTCATCCCGGCGGCGTCCAATGTTGCGTCGGAGTCAATGTCCGGCAGCAAGTAGGGGCCGGCGCCGGGCTGGGCCTCGACGTAGGTCGTGATCTCGTCCACCTCGTCTACCGAGATGAACGGCCCCTGGAGGCGGATCATGCGGCTGCCGTTCATGTACAGCAGGTCGCCGTTGCCGACCAAGCCTTCGGCGCCGTTCTGATCGAGGATCGTGCGCGAGTCTATTTTAGACGCGACCTGGTAGGCCATGCGGGACGGGAAGTTGGCCTTGATCAGGCCCGTGATGACGTCGACCGACGGGCGCTGGGTGGCAAGCACGAGGTGGATACCCACTGCGCGGGCCATCTGAGCCAGGCGCGCGATCGGACCTTCAATGTCCTTGCCTGCCGTCATCATCAAATCGGCCAACTCGTCTACGATCACCACGATGTAGGGCAAGTGTTCGTGCCCGTCCTCAGCCTTGAGCTGCCCCGACTGAATCTTCTTATTGTAGTCCTTGACGCCCCGGACGGTCGCCTTCGAGAGGACGTCGTACCGGCGCTCCATCTCCTTCTCGCACGACTTGAGCACGCCGAGGGCGAGGGTGAAGTCGGTAATGATCGGGTCGTCCGTGATGGGGGAGATGGCACCGTAGTGGTCGATGATGCGGGCGTACTGCTGCAACTCGATCTTCTTCGGGTCGATCAGGACGAACTTGAGGTTTGCGGGGTGGCAGGCGTAGAGCAGGCCGGTAATGAGCGTATTCACCCCGACCGACTTGCCGGAACCCGTAGCGCCTGCAATGAGCAGGTGGGGCATCTTGGCCAAGTCTTCCATGTAGACTTCGCCCTCGACCGTCTTGCCGATGGCGACCGGAAGCTCCATCTTCGTGTCCCGGAACTTGGTCGTTCCAATGAGATCTCGAATGCGTACGAGTTCGCGGTGACGGTTCGGGATTTCCACACCGATGGCCGACTTGCCGGGGATGGGCGCGATCATACGAATGCCCCGCGCCGCCATGGCCATCGCGATGTCGTCCGCGAGTGACGTAATCCGGCTGATCTTGATGCCCGGAGCAGGGGTGAGCTCGTATAACGTGACTGTCGGGCCTACGATGGCTTTGATGTCCGCAATCTCGATATTGTACGTTTCGAGCTTGTCGAGCAGAACCTGTTTATTTTCTTCGAGCTCTTCGTAGTCGATCTTTTGCTCGTCCTCAGGCGCCTCGTCCAGAATGTCGACGGGAGGAAACCTGTACGAAAACTCGTCGTCGGGTATCTCCGTCTCCCGCTCGATTCGGTTCGTGCGCTCCTCCTCGATCCGCTCCTGCACGGTCAGGGTAGGCTGAAAGCCGTCGTCCTTCGGTTTGGGTGTTGCTGAATTGTCAGACGCGCGCCTGGGAGGCGGGGTGCGGAAGAAATCGTCCAGATCGACCCGTGTCTCGTCTGTCCGGGACTGATTGTCCGAACCGTTGCCGTTCAGTGCGGCAGGGCGCCGTTCCGGAAGTTTCGCCGGTGCAGCCGACTTCTTGTCGTCTCGACCCTGTACGGCCGGGTTCTCGTCCAGCTCATCCCATTTTTGCAGCTCCCGGCCACGTTCAGCTTTCCGTTCCGCGCGGCGGTCGCGCATGCCCGACCAGAAGCCCGTGAACGCTGACCGGATCGCCAGGAGGGCTCTTTCGACGCGCTCCATCAGGTGCTGGATGTCCCCGCTGAGCGCCAGGAGACCGATGATGGAGAGGCTGAGGAGGAGGAGGATCAGAGAGCCGGCCGCGCCGAAGACGTACCGGAGCCACTCCGAGATCCCATAGCCCCACGTGCCGCTCCACAAGAACAGGTCCCGATCCAGGCTCCGGCTGAACCAGCCGAAGAGGCACGCCGAGACGACGGTGCCCAGGATAAGAATGCAAGAGAGAAAGGGGAATCCTTTCAGGCGGTGTCCGCGAAGAACGACATAACCCCACGCGAGGGTGAGCCCGGACAGGAGCAGGACGTTATAGCCGAGGAACGACGGGACCAGAAGGCGTGCAATCCACGCCCCGAGGATTCCTAGGGCGTTATGCGCGCGCTGCGCAGGGTGCAGCACCTCGTCGAGCGAGAAGTTGTCGACGATCTGCTTGTCTGCCGGGCTGTATGTAATCAGGGCGAGGGAGCACAGGATCGCCACGGCCATGATGATGAGGCCGATGATCTCCCGTTTCCGATGATGCGGCAGCCGGCTCGCATCCGAGGATGCCTTCGCACGCGGCTTGCGCCTTGTTTTCGTTGTTGTTGTCATGCCCTCTCTCTGGTACTACTGGCGTGGGCGTTCCCCGGCGGCTCGGAAAGAGCTACCGCAAATTACGTACGGACAGGCTGTTAGCAAAAAGTGATCCTGGCCGGGCAAAGGGCGATCCAAGCCAGGTGAAGTACCGTCATGCCGCCACTTCGTGCTCATGCTCCGTGTACAGGACCAGGCGACTGTCCTGATAATACGGAAGAACGGGCAGTGCATCGAACTGGAGGCAGTAGTCCACGTCCTCAGCATAGCCGTGCGCTATCAGCCACTGTGCGTGGTTGGACTTGCGAAGCGCTGCTTCCAGGTTGTCCTTGTCGTGGACGTACTGGGAGAAGGCGATGTGTGCGGAATCCGACACCCGGTCGGGCTCACGGCCATTCCACAACCTGTGCAGCATCAGTCCGGCGCATAGCGTATCCTCCAGCGCGATGCTGTTTCGCCAGCCCGCGCAGATGATCGCGACGTCTCGTCCGGCCTGATTGGCATACTCTACCACCCGGTCCGCATTGAGGAAAGAGCCGATCACGAGGTGCTCGGCGCTACGAGCCTTCGAGATCGCGACCGTTCCGTTGGTCGTGTTGAATATGATGGTCAGGCCCCCGACGGTACTCGGCGTATACTCGAGCGGTGAGTTGCCGAGGTGGTAGCCCTCGATCTTCTCTCCACCGCGTTCACCGCCCAGCAGGTAACTGGATGGGTCCAGGTTAGAGGCGATCTTGCCGGCCTGTCCCATGTCGGCGACAGGGATGATCGCCCGAGCCCAGTTGTTGAGGGCGGCTGCTATCGTGGAGGAGGCACGCAGGACATCTATGATGATGACTGTTCGGCCTCGCACATCTTCGTCCGTAACAGTCGTGCTGGTCAGGAAAACCTCTGCTTTCATACTACAAAACCATCTTCGCGTATCGGTCGAACTAAACGAGTCATGCAGGCGCCTCGTGGTCTCTGCCTTCGGGTCAGGGCCGAAATTGGGTCCGGAGAATCTACGGTTGCGAGCCGGGCTTTGCCTTAGAATTCCGCTACTTTTTGTGAAAAGGCGGCCTGGCTACACGGGCGGGCAGGGGGCGGCCCCGGACGGAAACGGCGATGTCGGATCCCGGTGCCGTAAAGGCCGGGTCGTTCTCGACGTACCCGAGGCCAATGCCCTGGCCGAGGACGGGAGATTGGGTTCCACTGGTCACGACGCCGATTTCACGGCCGGACGGGTCAAGAATCGGATATCCCGCCCGCGGCACGCCGCGCTCTTCCAGGATGAAGCCGACCAGTTTCCGCTTCGGACCGGCCGCTTTTTGCTCCAGGAGCGCCTCGCGGCCGATAAAGTCGCCTTTGTCCAGCTTGGTAATCCAGCCCAGCCCGGCTTCCAACGGCGTGGTCTCCTCCGTGATGTCGTTGCCGTACAGGCTATAGCCGGACTCCAGGCGGAGCGTATCGCGGGCGCCCAGGCCGGCGGGTTTGAGGCCGAGCGGCTCGCCTGCCGCCATGAGCGCATCCCAGACCTCGCCAGCGTGTGCGGCGTCGCAGTATATTTCCAGGCCAGGCTCCCCTGTGTACCCAGTATGGGACAGAATGGCAAACCGGCAGGAGAAGAAGCTGCCGATCGGCAGCCGGGCGAAATGGTAGTATTTGAGATCCTTTACCGGGTAGTCCGTTATCTTCTGGACGATCTCGAAAGAGGCCTGTCCCTGCACGGCCAGCAAAGCCGTCTCGTCGGATATGTTTTCGAGCGCCGCGCCCATGGGATTGTGGGACTCCATCCACTCAAAGTCCTTGTCGACGTTGGATGCATTCACCACGAGCATGTAGGCATCTTCGGCGATGCGGTACACGAGCAAGTCATCGACGATGCCGCCATCCGGCAGGCACATCACCGAATACATAGCCCGGCCGTCGTACAGGCTCGCCGCATCGTTTGTCACGAGGTGCTGCACGAAGTCGAAAGCCTTCGGACCTCGTACCATGATCTCGCCCATGTGGCTGACGTCGAACAGACCGGCTGTGTGACGGACGGCCAGATGCTCGTCGATGATGCCGGTGTATTGAATGGGCATCTCGAACCCGGCGAACGGCACCATCCGGGCGCCCAGGGCGAGGTGTTTTTCGTAAAGAGGTGTTTTCTTGATCTCGACGATGGACTGCATGAAGCGGGGGTGTAGGAGGGCCGGTCGGGTGTCTTCGTTCAGGCTGTAAGTTATTGAATAATACGCCGTAGCACGTCGGGTGTCAACGCGAAAGGCTGCTATGAAATTCTGCCGAGGAAAGGCTTCTCTCGGCTCAGGCGACAGACAAAATCCATTTCAGAGCCGGTACGCGGTAAAGCTGGCCGTGCGGAGTGCGGCGACGGCTGCATCGGCTGTGGGCTCGTCGGCGAAGCTGAGCCGGAACGCCCCCCCGGTGCCTTCCCGGATCTTCAGGAGCTCGATATCTTTGATATTCAGTTCGGCCTCGACCAGTGTGCGCGTGATGGCGAGCAGTTCGCCCGGTCTGTCTTCGGCATAGACGTAAGCGTCTGCGAGCGGATACAGAAACCCTTTGGTGTTCTTCGGGATCGTGTTCCGGATCGTGCGTGCTGCGTCGAAGCGCTCCTGGAGATTATCCAGGTCCTCTTCAATCAGGCGATTGCGCATCTTTTGAAGCTCTGCGGCAAAGCCACCCAGTGCATCCAGGATGGACCCCTCGTTTGCGATCAGAATGTCGCGCCAGATGTCGAATGGGGAGGAGGCGATGCGGGTCATGTCCCGGAACCCTCCGGCCGCCAGGCGCAGGAAGGCGTCGTCGGCCGCATTGTGTTCCGCTGCGAAGTTCATGAGCGTGACGGCGAGGAGCTGCGGCAGGTGGCTTACGACGGACGCGATCCGGTCGTGGCGCTCCGGTTCGAGTGCGAGCAGGCGCGCTCCTGTCGCTCGAATCAGATCGACGAAGTCGGCGTGATCGGCCTGAATCGAGTCGGTGGAGCGGTTATCTGCGGGGCAGAGCACGTACGTTGCATTCTCGAACAGGAACGGGTCGGCGTTGCCGATGCCGCCGCGTTCGGCGCCTGCCATCGGATGGCCGCCGATGAAGGCTGCTTCCGGAGGGAGTACCTCCTGCGCATGCCGGATCACCGGCATCTTGACCGAGCCCACGTCGGTGACGACGGCGCCGGGCTTCAGGCCGGGCGCCAGTTCGCCCATGAGCCGGAGCATCGTGGTGAGCGGCACCGCCAGAACGACTACGTCGGCATTCTGGACCGCTCCTGTGAGGTCGTCAGAGTAGGCTGTATCTATAGCACCCCGGCGGAGGGCAGTATTCAGCACGTCCGGAGCATCGTAGCCGGCGATGTGGAGCTCCGGGCGGTTCTTTTTCCAGGCGAGGCCGAGGGAGCCGCCGATGAGGCCGAGTCCGATCAGGGCTACGCGCTCGATGGGCATATCAGCAGTTGGGTCGTTTCCAGTCGCGAATGGGGTTCGAAGTTACGACAGCAGGGGTGTAACATTCGAGAAATCGCGGGCTCGAATACCGTACGGCTAGTTCGAGAGGTGGTATTTTCGCGGCGATGGAATGTTGACGCTCCGGTTTCTTCCAGACGACGTGGTGATCGAATGCTTTTCCCCATCGGAGATGACAACCGGCAGATTTCGGGCCCGGCGCTGGTTAAGAAGGGCCTGGTGCTGGCAAATCTCGTCGTTTTCTTTCTGCTGCAACGGGCGGGGGCGAATGAGGCGTTTACCTATGGGTGGAGCGTGATCCCCATGGAGATCACGCACGGGATCGACCTCATTCAGGCCCAGGCCGTCCACCTGAGCGGTCAGTCGGTGCAGATACCCCAGGCGCCGGGGCCGACGCCGATCTACCTGACGATCCTGAGCGCCATGTTCATGCATGGCGGTTACCTCCACATCTTCGGCAACATGCTGTACCTGTGGATCTTCGGCGACAACGTCGAGCACCGATTCGGCTCACTCGCCTTTCTGGCCTTCTATCTGGCAAGTGGTATTGCGGCCTCGGTTGCGCAGATCGCACTTTCGCCCGACAGCGTCATTCCGAGCCTGGGCGCCTCGGGAGCCATTTCGGGCGTGCTCGGGGCATACCTCGTCTTATTCCCGAAGAATCGAGTTCGGGCGCTGCTCTTCTATATCATCGTCTCGGTGCCGGCTGTAGTCGTGATCGGGCTCTGGATCGTGTTCCAGTTCGTCAATGGGTACGGTGCGATCATGGTCTCGGAGGAAACCCTGGGCGGAGTCGCCTACGGAGCGCACGTCGGGGGCTTTCTGACGGGCGTCGTGCTCGCGTTCCTGCTTCGGGCGGTGATCCCCTTCCCCGAGCGCCCGAACGTGCTGGAGCGTGCAGAGGGGATCGAGCGGGAGCGCCGGGGCAGGTGAGCGAACGTCTGCTACCACCTTTAGCAGGCGGAGTACGTAACAGGCTTCCGCGTCTGCAAGGCGGAAGTCACGGAAGCACGAAGCCCCGGCTCCTTTACCGGGCCGGGGCTTCGTGCTTCAGCATGAAACGGATGGGAAGGCGCTTACTCTTGCGTGCTTTCCTCGGCTGCCTTTGAGGGCTGTTCCTCTGAAGAGCCGTCCGTAGCGGCGCCGTTTCCACTGGCGGCTTCCTTATCGGAGGCTTTGCTCTTCTTGGCCTTCTTCAGCTTGAACATCAACTCGCCCGCCTTTTTGTCCTCGTCGTGCGAGAGGATGATCGTGTCGCCGTCGCCCAGGTCGTTGCCCAGGATCTGTTCCGCCATGGGATCCTCGACGTATTTCTGGATAGCCCTACGCAGCGGCCTGGCGCCGAACTGGGGGTCGAAGCCTTTCTCGACCAGGAAGGCTTTCGCCGTCTGGGTCAGTTCGATGTGCAGCCCGAGATCCTTCGCGCGCTTGAGCAGCTCGTCGGCCATGATGTCGATGATCTCGAAGATGTGCTTCTTCTCCAGCGGGTGGAAGACGATCACGTCGTCGATACGGTTGAGGAACTCGGGGTTGAATACCCGCTTGAGTGCATCCTCGACGGTGCTCTTGATGTTGGTGTAGTTGCCCGCGGTTTCCGTGTCGGTCAACTGTGAGAAACCAAGTCCCTTGCCCAGGTTCTTGATGTCTCGCGCCCCGATGTTCGAGGTCATGATGATGATCGTGTTGCGGAAGTCCACGCGGCGCCCGAGCCCGTCGGTGAGGGTACCGTCATCGAGCACCTGGAGAAGGATGTTGAACACGTCCGGGTGGGCCTTCTCGATCTCGTCCAGGAGGACGACCGAGTAGGGTTTGCGGCGCACTTTCTCGGTGAGCTGCCCGCCCTCTTCATAACCTACGTATCCTGGAGGCGCACCTACCAGCCGGCTCACGGAGAACTTCTCCATGTACTCCGACATGTCGATCCGGATGAGCGAATCCTGGCTGTCGAAGAGATACTCGGTCAGCATCTTCGCCAGTTCGGTTTTGCCGACGCCGGTGGGGCCGAGGAAGATGAAAGAGCCGATGGGGCGCTTGGGGTCCTTCAGGCCGGCGCGGGTGCGTCGGATGGCGCGTGAGAGTTTCTGGATGGCTTCGTCCTGGCCGATCACACGGCCCATGAGCGCCTTTTCCATTTCGAGGAGCTTGCGCTGCTCGGGCTGCGAGATCTTGTCCACCGGGATGCCCGTCATCATCGCCACCACTTCGGCGATGTTCTTGGTCTCTACGTCGTGGACCTCCGTCTCGGCCTTGCGCTCCCAGTCGCGCTTCGCCTCTTCCAGGTCTTCCTGGAGCTTCTTTTCCTTGTCACGCAGGCGGGCGGCTTCTTCGAACCGTTGGCTTTTGACGACCCGGTTTTTTTCTTCCCGGATGTTTTCGATTTCCTCTTCCAGCTTCACGATCTCGGACGGGACCCGGATGTTGGACAGGTGCACGCGCGCCCCGGCCTCATCCATGACGTCGATGGCCTTGTCAGGCAGGAAGCGGTCGGTGATGTAGCGGTCGCTCAGCTTGACGGCCAGGTCGATGGCTTCTTCCGAGTAGCTGACGTTGTGGTGCTCCTCGTACTTGTCCTTGATGTTGTTCAGGATCTGGATCGTCTCTTCCGGTGTGGAGGGATCGACGATGATCTTCTGGAAGCGGCGGTCGAGGGCGCCGTCTTTCTCGATATACTGGCGGTACTCATCGAGCGTGGTGGCGCCGATGCACTGGATCTCGCCGCGGGCGAGGGCAGGCTTGAACATGTTGGATGCGTCCAGGCTGCCGGACGCGCCGCCTGCTCCTACGATGGTGTGGAGCTCGTCGATGAAGAGGATCACGTCCGGGCTCTTCTCCAGCTCGTTCATGACCGCTTTCATGCGCTCCTCGAACTGGCCGCGGTACTTGGTCCCGGCCACGAGTGCGGCGAGGTCCAGCGTGACGATGCGCTTGTCGTACAGGACGCGGCTGACCTTGCGCTGAATGATGCGCATGGCGAGTCCCTCGGCGATGGCGGTCTTTCCGACGCCGGGCTCGCCGATGAGGACGGGGTTGTTTTTCTTACGCCGGCTCAGCACCTGGGCAACGCGCTCTATTTCGCGCTCGCGGCCCACGATGGGGTCCAGTTTTCCTTCTTCGGCCAGCTTCGTCAAGTCGCGGCCAAAGTTATCCAGCACGGGGGTTTTGCTTTTTTCCATTTTGCTACGCTCTTTTCCGGATCCAGATGATGCGCGGCCGCCGGTACTGCCTCCCCGCTGAGGCGTGGAAGCTTTGCCACTGATGATGGAGTCCAGCTCGGCACGGACCGCGTCGTAGGTGACCGAGAAACCCTGCTGCAGAATCTGGGCGGCTATGTTTTCGTCGTCGCGGAGGAGGCTGAGGAGCAGGTGTTCGGTCCCGATCACGTCGCTCTTGTACAATTTGGCTTCGAGATAGGTGATCTTCAGCACCTTCTCGGCTTGTTTCGTGAGCGGGATGTTTCCGACTGTCAGCGTACCACCGGTACTGCGTACGGTGTCTTCAATCGCCTTTTTTAGTTTGAACAGGTCGCATCCGAGATTGCGAAGGATTTTGACTGCGATCCCTTCGCCTTCCCGAATGATGCCCAGTAGTAGGTGTTCGGTGCCGATGTAATCGTGTCCCAGCCGGATTGCTTCTTCCCGGCTGTACGAAATCACGTCGCGCACTCTATTTGAAAAGTTACCTTCCATGCTCTCGTGCTAATGGCGGGAGAAGCAGCGTGGGGCGATGCCGCTCCGGGCCGACTGGTATTCAAAAACTGAATTATGCAAAATGCGGACCAACAGGAAGCGACCGAAAACCAGTCCAAAACGGATCCCCTAGCTCCTCTCTAAGCTGCGTCCGGCGAAGGTGTACACAGAGTAGGTCACTGGTGTTAACCGTACCCCTACAGTGCTGTTCCTTCCGGCCCAAAGTATATGGAGCGCGTGCAGTTCCATGAACCGACGCGCTCCGCATGGTGTCGATAAATCCCGAATGTCTGTGCTACCCTCCACGAGGGCACGCCGCCGGCGTGCCCCTACGGGCAGGCGCCAGCAGCTACGGAGATCGGGACTGGCTCTAGGCGGCGAAGCTGGAGCCGCAGCCGCAGGTCGAGCTCGCGTTCGGGTTTTCGAAGGTGAAGCCTCGGGCGTTGAGCCCGTCGTGGTAGTCGACGGTGGTGCCCATGAGGTAGAGCCCGTGCCGCTTGTCCATGTAGACGGTGATCTCGTCGAGTTCGAACTGGACGTCGTGCTCGCGCATTTTGTCGAAGCCGAGCACGTAGCTCATGCCGGAGCAGCCCCCTCCGCGCACGCCGACGCGAAGCGCGTAGCCGTCGGGGATTTCCTTCGTCGTCATGATCTTCTTGATTTCCTGGGCTGCGCGGTCGCTCAGACGGATGGGGGCTTTGACGGAGGGCTGGGTCGCAGTATCGGTCATGTCGTTTTCTAGCGGTAGGCCCGGCGGAGGCCGGACCGGGTGTTCGTTCGGGACGTATGCTTCTCCAACTTTTTCGGTATCGGCCTGTTCCGTTTCGGGGTTGTCAGGTGTGGGTGGTTAGTTGTCAGTTGTTTGTGGTCAGTTGTTGGTGAGGGTGGGTGGCACAACTCCGGCGTTCCTGGTTCTTGTGTTCATTCGGCAGGCGATGGCACACTTTTGCGTGGTTTTCGTGTGCCGGGGTGAATCCAGCGTTTTCGGGGCATTCCGGGCGAATCGGATGGCACAAATGGCACAACTCTGGTTGTAATTTCGAGGTTAGAAGGTTAAGGGTTTGCGGATTGAAGATTGGCTGGCACACATTCAGCCGGTTTTCCGTGCCAGGGTCGAATATGGGCTTTCCGGGACGTTTCGGGTGGCACACATGGCACAACTTTGGTTGAAGGTTGTTGGCTTGCGGGTTGTTTTATGGGTTGGCACAACTGGCACAGGTTTGACAAGGCTACAGGAGGGCCGGTGGGGAAGGAGGGCATGGCACGCCATGCCCCTACGGGCGAGTTCTACCAGATGGTCTGATGGCACAACTGGCACAGGGGTGTGCCATCGGATAATGGTGCGGCCACTCGGGGTGGAGGCACTACGGATCAGGATGTCAAAGAACGTTCGGTGTGGGTTGGGGGAAGCCTGTTCGTATGTAATAAAATATGTGCGCGGTTGCAAGGTTATGTTTTGAACCTTGACTTTTCGGATTCTGTGTTGAGGTGATTCGGGGTGTGCCTTCCTGGAGGACGTGCTTTACAATGAGGAATGTGCTTTCATGAGGGATGTCCTTTCTTGCTCGCCCAAGAAAGGACCAAAGAAGGGCGATCGAATCGGAACGCGCTGAATCCCCTTCCCTGCGCACGCATCGGACCGAGCGGCGCGCGAGGGTCGGGCGGCAGGTCAAGACGGTTTCGGTGTTGCGCCACTCGCTCAACCGCGCGGGGATTCATCCGGCGCGCGGGCCACGATTCGATGGGAGGCAAGAGGGAGGGGAGCTTCTCTGGCTTCTGCCATTCTGCAAGTGATTAACCGGGTTTGCTTTGAAAATGCGGATGAGCATGGCGCCGGTGCGAGGCGGGCGTAGCACCGCTACGCCCCTACGAATGCACATTTTCATCATCTGCGGTGCCGATCTGTCGGCATGGGCGATTGGTATGAATCGTCAGCCCGCGTGAATTCGCACGGTAAGTGCAACACGGCTATGCGACCACTGGCGACCCGTATAGAAGGAAAGGCGACCTGGGAGAGCGTAGACCTCGATCCCCGATCGCTATCTTCTCGGCTGATACCGCATCGCCACGGCCCCCGAGCCGAACTCCAGCCGGCTGATGAGCTTCAAGTCGATACCCTTCGATAGCCCCGCGAGCAACGTCGGCCCATGGCCCGCCAGCCTGGGCTGCACCACGAACTCGTACTCATCGATCAACCCCAGTTCCGCCAACGCCAGCGGGAGCTTCACACCTCCCACGAACAGTCCGTTACCCGACTCCTGCTTGAGCTCTTGAACGGCCTCCTCCAGATCCCCGCGGACGAGCTCCGCGTTCCAATCGACCCGGTCCAGGGTGCTCGACACGACGTACTTCTTTGCCGCGTCGATCGTGCGGGCGAAGGGTTCCATCCAATCGGCCATCCAATCAGGCATCACTCCGGTCGCCGGCAGCCGCCACGCCGCCTCCATCATTTCGTAAGTCACCCGGCCAAAGAGGAGGGCATCGGCCTGTGCAAGGCGCTCAGCCCAGTAACGATGCATCTCTTCGTCCGGCGGAATTCCCGCACGATGATCGC
>DASSAV010000549.1:0-12120 GCA_035699265.1 Rhodothermales bacterium | reverse complement strand
ACCAATGGCAGGTGGCCAGATCAGCGGCACCGTGACAGATGCAGCCTCGGGTGAAGGCATCCCCACTGCCACCATCGCGGTCTGGAAAGCAGCCGACTCAACGCTCGCTACGGGCGCCGTCGCCGAGGACGACGGTACGTTTCAGATCGAAGGCATTCGCCCCGGCCGGTACTACGTCAGGGTCAGCTTTCTCGGCTACACCACTCAGACCATCGATGACGTTGCGTTGACGCCCCAGAGCCCCCTGGCCGATCTCGGAGAGATCGAGCTGAAACAGGACACCCAGCACCTGCAAGAGGTGCAGGTCACTGCGCAACGTGACTTCATGGAGGTCCACATCGATAAAACGGTCTACAACACCAAAGACCAACTCATCAGCACCGGCGGCTCCGCCATCGACGTCCTTCGCAACATTCCATCCATCGACGTGGACACCGATGGGCAGGTCAGCCTGCGCGGTAGCCAGAACGTGGCGGTGCTCATCAACGGGCGCCCGTCCCCCATGACCGGCACAGCCCTCGCCAGCTTCCTCCAGAGCCTTCCGGCATCCTCTATCGAAAAAGTCGAGGTCATCCCCAACCCGTCCGCCAAGTACGAACCCGACGGGATGTCCGGCATCCTCAACATCGTCCTCAAAAAACAGACGGACACCGGACTCAACGGCAGCGCGACGGCCTCGGCCAACACCAACGCGGGCTACAACCTCGGCGGCAATCTCAACTATCAGAAAGGCAAGCTCAGCCTGTCCGGCACCTACGGCTTCCGCCATGACAAACGGAACTCCTCCGGCACGAGCTGGCGCGAGAACCGCTTTCTGGACGTCGTCTCCTACCTGGACCAGCTCCAGACGGAGAACCGCTATAACTATTCGCACACGCTCAACGGCTCGCTGGACTATACCCTCTCCAAATATAACAGCCTCTCGGCTTCGGGCCTCCTCAGCATCCGTCCGGTAAACAAGGAGACCTCGTTCAGCGATTACACCGACCTGGACGCATCGCAGATCCTCGTAGGCCGGTTCGGGCGTACGGCCGTCAACCGACAGTCCGGGCTCAACATGGATTACAGTGCAGCCTTCCGGCACGTCGTAGAGGCGTCCCGCAACGAGCTTACCGCCGAAGCCCGCTTCAGCCGCGACACGGGCGACGAGCGCGCCCACTTCGAGGACGACAGCCTCCAGACGACCGGTGCGCCCCTGAACACCTGGCAGCACCTCCAGAACAACAACACCGATGAGCAAACCGATCAGGGCTCGTTCCAGGTGGACTATGTCCGCCCCCTCGGCGTCGACGGCAAGCTGGAGGCAGGCTACAAGGGCACGCTCCGCGAGTTGAACAACGACTTCTTTTCCGAAACCTTCGATGCCGCGTCCAACGCCTATCTGCCGGACGACAGCCTGAACAACACCTTCGCCTACGACGAACAGGTCCATGCCGCCTATCTTCAGACCCAGCAGACGTTCGGCGCCTTCAGCGTTCAGGCCGGCCTCCGGGCGGAAGAAGCGCTGACCAGCTTCAACCTGAAGACAACGAACCAGTCGTTCGATAACGACTACTTCAGCCTCTTCCCGAGCGTATTCCTGGCCTATCGGTTCGGCGACACGCGCCAGGTCAAGCTCAGCTACAGCAAGCGGATCAACCGGCCGCGCACGTGGTCGCTGAACCCGTTCTCTGTATCCACCGACCCGCTCTTCCGCTTCCAGGGCAACCCCTACCTCAAGCCGGAGTACGTCCACAGCATCGAACTGTCCCTGGTACAGACGAGCAAGCAGACGATGCTCACGCTCACGCCGTATTTCCGCCGTACCGTAAACGTGATCCGCTTCATCGACACCTTCGATCCGAGCGGCCGCACCACCGTCACCTTCCAGAATCTGGATAAGCGCGATTCCTTCGGCGCGGAGGCCATCGGCACGCTCCGCCTGGGCGACAAGCTGAATGCCTTCGGCAGCGTGGAGGCGTACCGCGTGAACACCGTGGGGAGTACCCAGCAATCCTCCCTCAGCAACAACGCGTTCGGGTGGTCGACGCGCGTGAACGCCACCTACAAGGTCACGCCGAACCTGGACGTACAGGCATCCTGGTTCTACCGCGCTCCCATGAAGATCGAGCAGGGCCGGATGGGCTCCTTCTCCCGCACCGACTTCGCCGTGCGCCAGCAGTTGCTGAACAAGAAGGCCAGCCTCAGCCTCCGCGTGAGCGACCCGTTCGCTACGATGGGCTTCCGTATCTCGCGGGATACACCGAACTTCTCCCTCCAGAATACCCGCAAGTTCCAGTCGCGCTTCGTTACGCTCTCCCTCACCTACAACTTCGGCCAGCAAAACACGCGCCGCCCCCGCCGCAACATGCAGCCCGATCAGCAGCAGGGCGGCGACGACATGCAACAAGTACCCATCGGGTGATTCAGTTAGCAGTGAACGGTCCCCGGCGCTCCCGAATCCAAAATCTAAAATCCCAAATCGAATGCCCCGTACCCTTCAAATTGCGCTGCCGGCGCTGCTCACCAGCATCCTCGTCACGGTCGCACTCACCGGGTTCGTGAACGAACGCCCCCGGACCACACCTGCCCCGCAGCAACAGGCCGAGCCGTCCACGTGGACCGTCGACAAGGCGCACAGCGCTATAAGGTTCAGGGTGCGCCACATGGGCATCACCAACGTCGAAGGCAAGTTCCACGACTATGAGGTCCAGCTCAGCCTCGATCCCACCGACGTCCGCACCCTCAAAACGACCGCCACGATCGACATCAACACCGTCGATACCGGCGTCGACCGGCGCGACAACGACCTGCGCTCGGAGGGCTTCTTCTTCGTGGAACAGTATCCCACCATGACCTTCGCCAGCACCGGCGTCCAGGACGTGGACGGAACCACCTTCAAGCTCCTCGGCGACCTGACGATCCGCGGCGTCACGAAGCCCGTGGTCCTCGATGCCGAGATGCTCGGCCCGATCGCCGGTCCGCGTGGCAGGGAGCGCGTCGGGTTCACGGCCACGACCACCATCGACCGGATGGACTACGGCCTGAAGTGGGACCGCCTGACGGAAGCCGGAGGGTTCGTCGTCGCACACGACGTAAGCATCACCATCGACGTAGAAGCCTCCCGCGACGCCCCGGCCAACTGAACCGCTTTTTCGACGAATGTTTGCCGCATATCGTCCCCCGGCCCTATCTAGTAGTCCGCGCATCCATGGAAAGACAACGCTTGGATCATGCCAGTCGATTCCACCCGGTACGCGCTGCTCCTGGCGGGCAGCATCTTTTGCTTCAATCCACCCGTCTCCGCCCAGTCGCTCCCGAGCACGGAGGGGCCGTCGGATCGACCTCCGTCTGTCCGTGCGGTCAGGGTGGTCGAAGGGCCGGTACTCGACGGGGACGTGCTAGGTGATTCCGCCTGGGCGGCGGCCGAATCGGTCACGGGATTCTGGCAGACCACGCCCGACGAGGGCCAGCCGGCCTCCGAGCGGACCGAGGTGTATGTCCTCTACACGCCACGGATGCTGTATGTCGGGGTGGTCTGCTACGACCGCGAGCCGTCGCAGCTCATCGTCGCCGACAGCCGCCGGGATGCCGCGATGGATGAGACCGACAGCTTTCGCCTCATCCTGGATACGTATCGCGATCATCAGAACGGTTTCATCTTCGGGACGAACCCGGCCGGCACGGAGTACGACGCGCAGGTATCGAATGAAGGACGGGGGACGGGCTTCGGCGGCGGGCCGAGGGCGCAGGGAGGCTCGGGCGGCGGACTCAACGTCAACTGGGATGGCTCGTGGACCGTCAGCACACGGACCGGCGGCTTCGGCTGGAGCGCCGAATTTGCGATCCCCTTTCGCACGCTTCGGTTCAATAGCGGCGACGATCAGGTCTGGGGTGTAAACTTCGAGCGTACGATCCGCCGCAGGCGGGAAATGGCCTACTGGGCGCCCTTGCCCCGCCAGTACGAGTTGCCCCGCGTGTCGTTGGCCGGTACGCTGGAGAATCTGGACGTCCCCACGCCACGCAACCTCCAGGTTACGCCGTACGTGCTCGCGCAGGCAGCACGTGAGGCGCAGACGAGCGGCTACGATGTGGTCGGGCCAGATGCCGATTTCGGCCTCGATCTCAAGTATAGTATCACCCCCAGCCTGACGCTCGACGCGACCTACAACACGGATTTCGCCCAGGTCGAGGCCGACGAACAGCAGGTCAACCTCGACCGCTTCAACCTCTTCTTTCCTGAAAAACGGCCCTTCTTTCTAGAAAATGCCGGTGTATTCTCAGTCGGACAGCCCGGCGAGGTCGAGTTGTTCTTCAGCCGTCGGATCGGCATTGGTCCGGATGGCCGGGCGGTGCCAATCATAGCCGGTGCGCGGGTCTCGGGCGATGCGCTCGGGATGCGCATCGGCGTCCTGAATATGCAGACCGCACAGGTCGGTGCGGCGGGCATCCCCGGCAACAACTTCGGCGTGGCCCGCCTCAAGCGGCAACTGCCGAACCGTTCGTTCGTCGGGGGCCTGTTCACCAACCGCCAGGGAGTCGGCAGCCTCGCGGCAGGCGACGACTACAACCGTCTGGCCGCTGTGGACGGCCAGCTCGGGATAGGCCGCTACGGCCTGCTCTCCGGGTTCGCCGCGCGCTCTTTTACCCCCGGCCTATCGGGCGATCAGCATGCATTCCGGCTCCAATCCGGCTATAATTCCGAACGATGGATGCTCGAATTGGGGTATACGGAAGTAGCAGAGAACTTCAATCCGGGGATCGGCTTCCTCCAGCGCTTCGCGTACCGCAAGGTCAATGGCCTCATCTTCCACAGCTACCGGCCCGACTTTCTGGGCTTCCACGAATTGCGCCCGCATACGAGCTACAACGGCTACTGGGGCTTCGACGGATTCTATGAAAGCGGCTTCCTGCACGTCGATAACCACTGGGAGTGGGAGAGCGGGTACGAGATCCACACAGGCGTCAATTTCACGCACGAGGGTGTCCGCGAGCCGTTCAATATCCTGGGCGAAGTGGTCGTGCCTGCCGGATCGTACGATCACCGCGAAGCGCAGCTCGTGGGCATGACCGACCCGAGCAACTGGGTCAGCTTCGAAATGCACACCACCATCGGCGGCTTTTTTGGAGGCGACCGGGTCTCGCTCGAGCCGACACTCCATCTCCGCTCCGGTGAACGCTTCAACTCGACGTTCGGGGTGAGCCGCAACATGATAGACCTGCCCGGTGGAAGCTTTACCGCCGACCTGATCCGGGCGCGCCTCTCGTATTCGTTCACCCCACGGATGTACGTCCAATCGCTCGTGCAGTACAACGATTCCGCCGATCTGTGGTCCACTAACCTGCGGTTCGGATGGCTGCATACCGCAGGGACCGGCCTCTTCGTCGTTTTCAACCACAGCGATGGCCTCGGCCGGGTCCTCACCCCTGGCGTGGACAATCAGACCTTTATCGTCAAGTACACCCGTATGTTCAACGTGCTGAGGTAGCACTTTACCGACGAACAGCGTATCCTCAACCGGACCGGAACACACCCATCAACCGTGGAGGCAGCCATGAATCGCTCTCTCACGTTCGCGTCGACGGTAGCCTTGATCCTGGTCGTAACGGCAGCCCTGGCCTGTGCAAACAGGGATGCGCCCGATGGCGCCGCCGCGCAGGCTGAACCCATGAGCTTCTTCATCACCAGCGCCGGTCCGGGCGACGGCGCCAACCTGGGCGGCCTGGCCGGGGCCGACCGCCACTGCCAGACCCTCGCTGCCGCCGTCGGGGCCGGCGGCCTGACCTGGCACGCCTACCTGAGCGCCAGCGCCACCGACGATCAGCCGGCGGTCAATGCCCGTGACCGGATCGGCGCCGGCCCCTGGTACAACGCGAAGGGGGTCATGGTCGCGGAAAGCGTGGCCGACCTGCACAGCGATAACAACAAGCTGAACAAGGAAAACTCCCTCGACGAGAAAGGCGAAGTCGTCAATGGCCGCGGCGACGACCCCAACCGGCACGACATGCTGACCGGGTCGCAACTCGACGGGACGGCCTTCGCCGGGACGGACGACCACACCTGCCAGAACTGGACGAGCAACGGGGAGGGCAGCGCGCAACTGGGCCATCACGACCGCCAGGGCGGAGGCGACAATCCGACTTCCTGGAACTCGGCGCACCCGTCCAGAGGATGCAGCCAGGCCAACCTTCAGTCCACCGGCGGCGACGGCCTCTTCTACTGCTTCGCCGTCCGCTGAGATACCCACCATCTCGGCCATCCGAACGTGCCGTACCGCCCGTGCTTTCGCATTCGAGTACGCGAAGGTATGGGCGGTGCCGAATTCTCGCCCAGAGACCTCCCGTGCTACCGGTCCCCCGGTAGGAACGCACGGCTGTGTCTCCTCCGTACTCAGCCTGTCGCAGTCCCGTCCGTCTCCGCGCCCCGTCCTTTCAGCCCTGCCGAGGAATCTGCACGCAGGAACTCCTCCAGGTCGAGGCCGCGCAAAGCACCCAGCGCATACTCGATCCGCCCCTCCGCACACAGCCCGCTCATCCCCGCCTCTTCATAGGCCGAGATCAGCGTTTGCATGCAGGCTTCCCGCACGGCTTCAGCCAGTTCTCTTTGCTCGTCTTTCATAGGGCGGTAGCGGGTGTTAAGGATGTCGGAGAGACACGATTATAACCCCGGCATGTTTCGATGTCGGCGCCCTGCAAAGTGGCAGAGGAGGCGTTCAAAACGCCCGTTAT
Source organism: Rhodothermales bacterium (assembly GCA_035699265.1). Classification (GTDB taxonomy): domain Bacteria; phylum Bacteroidota; class Rhodothermia; order Rhodothermales; family DASSAV01; genus DASSAV01. The sequence continues at coordinate 5,412 of DASSAV010000549.1, read as the reverse complement.
ACCAAGTCCGAATGAACCGTTTCGTTTGGGGGTGCGGTTGTGTTCGAGGGTGTGCTTTCCTGGGGAATGTCCTTTCTTGCTCGCCCAAGAAAGGACCAAAGAAGGGCGATCGAATCAAAACGCGCGAATCCCCTTCCCGGCGCCCGGATCGGACCGAGCGGCGCGTGAGGGATGGCGATAGACTGGGCATGTGTCGGTGTTGCGCCACTCGCTCAACGCGCGGGGATTCATCCGGCGCGCGGGCTGTGATTCGATGGAAGGCAGGAGGGAGAAGAGCTTCTTTTGCTTTGCCGAAAGAAGAAATTAATGACGATAAAAGGAGGCCAGCTTCCTTCGCTTTTACCATTCGTCAAGTGAATAACCGGACTTGGTATTATCCGCCGTACGCCACCGCCCGCTTCCGCAGCCGGTCGAACAACAGCACGTGTGAGGCGATGAGCAGCGGGAGCAGAAACGTCGGCAGCAGGCAACCGGGAAACCGGCTCAGCGCCGCGACCGACGCCGGGTGCGCCAGCATCGTGTGAACGGCCACGCCGATCACCGTGAGCAGTCCGGCCAGGCCGCACGCGTTCCATACGATCATGGCCCGCCACTGCCAGTCGCGCCGGATCGGAAGCCCCGAAACACACAGGGCGAGGGCTGCCACACCGACCAGCACCTCCGCCGCCGCCGCGCTTAGCGCGAGTTCGTGCGGCAGCAGGCGGGGCAGGTACACCGCGGCCACGGTAACCCCCAGGATGCGCGACGCGTGGGGGAGCACGAACGCGCGCAGGTGAAGCCGCTCCATCCAGGCATAGAGTGGGTGGACGTGCCACACGCTGGCTAATGCGGCGAACAGCAAGGCCCACATCGACCCGGAAATAAAAGCAGTGGGAATCACGCCCAGCATGCCCGTAGCACCGAGTGCCGCCGCGGCCAGGAACCAGAGTACGAGCAATAAAGTGACGAATACACTCGCGTTTCGTCCGCGGAAGAGCAGGGGGGACCTCATAAATACCTGACAGGAGAACTTCGACCGAAAATCTGATTGCTTACGCTTCTCATCCCGAGCAAGGAACGTGCCTCACCGGCCGATACCGAGCCGCGCGTTGTAGATTAACCGGTTGGAATTGTTTCAACATTCACCCCGCTAACCTTCAACCCGCAAACAATAAGCACACCGGCATCGGGATCTCCGTGCTGTCCCCCGTCGGCGCCAGCCGCCCCGTCTCGGCATCCAGTGCAAACGAGATGACGCTGTCCGAATCCTTGTTGGCGACGAGCAGGAATCGGCTGCCGGGGGCGATGGTGAAGCTGCGGGGCGTCTTGCCCAGCGTCGACTGGTGCTGGACCAGCGAGAGCATGCCGCTCGCCGGGTCGATCGCGTACACGACGATGCTGTCGTGCCCCCGGTTCGACGCATATAGGAACCGCCCCGACGGGTGAATGGCGATCTCGGCGGCGGTGCTCTCGCCCTCGAAATCCGCCGGCAGCATGGGGACGCTCTCGCGCGCCGTAAGCGTCCCGCTCGCCGGGTCGTACGCGCACCGCACGATGGTCGACGCCATCTCGGTAACGACGTACGCCTGCCCGCCGTTCGGGTGGAAGGCGAGGTGTCGCGGGCCCGATCCCGGCGGAAGCGATGCGGACGAAACATGCCGGAGCTTTCCCTGCTCTGCGTCCAGGCGATACCCCATCACCCGGTCCGTCCCCAGGTCGCAGACGAAGACGTACCGGTTCGCAGGGTCGAAGATCACCTGGTGCGCGTGGGGCGCTTCCTGCCGCTTCTTGTTCGGACCCGAACCGTGAAACTGGACCAGGTCGCTTCGCGCGCCGAGGCCGCCGTCCGGCGCGACTGGGAACACCGCCACGTTGCCGCCCATGTAGTTGGCCACGACCACGTACCTGCCTGTGCCGTCCAACGCCACGTGGCACGGCGCCCCGCCCCCGGTCGGCTGCTGGCCCGCGAACCGCAGTCCTGCTCCGTCCGGGTCGACGGTAAACGCGCTCGCCGCGCCCTGGCGCTCGCCCTCGAATTCCATCAGCTCGTTGACCGCGTACAGGTGCCGCTGCGTGGGATCGAGTGCCAGGAAGGACGGATCGGCGGATGCCACGGCGTCCACGACTTCCACCCGCCCCGTTTCGGCGTCCATCTGCGCGATGTAAATGCCTTTGCTCGCTCCCTGGGTATACGTGCCTACGAACAGCGTGTAACGTTCAGGCGGCACGAGTGTGGGAGGGAAGGTGGGTCGGGTGGACGGAAGCGCGAGCGCGAGGGCGCCCAGGCCGGCACCCTTGATAAAATCACGGCGGGTATTCAATGGTGTCGTGCGGATGAGGGTGGATCGGAGCGGTGGCCGTCACGAAATGATAAGTGGGAAAATGCTGCACGAATGCGAACAATGCAATCCGATACCCGCTACTCAGGGCGCATACGGGGGCGGTGCCGGGCCGGCGGCTGGCTGGTCCTCGGCGGGAACAGGGCAGCCCGTCAGGCCGAACTGCACCTGCGCCTCCATCGGCGTGGGGATTGCCTGTCCGGACGAGTCCAGCGGGACTGTGAATAGGGCCGCCTCGATGGCTTCTGCCGCTGCGTGGTCGCAGGCATCTCCGATCCCCTGTGCCACGTGGACGTTTCGCGCCCGGCCTGCCTCGTCTACCCGGAAATCCAACGTCACCAGGCCCTCCGTCCCCACGGCTTTGCAGGCATCAGGGTAGCGCACCGCGATCGTCCCCGGTCCGCCTACCGGTTCGGGCGGACGCGCCACGTCGACCGTAGGCGTCACCATCACCACTCGGGAGCAGACGTCGCTGGCATGCAGGTGCAGGCACCCTGCCAGAAGAAAAGCGGATAGGAGGGACCCCCATACCCGCAAGCACGGCTTCTCTTGAACACGCATGGCCGGTTCGCTCGCTCCTTCACCTCAAACGTCCCGGCAAAATGGAAAACGAGCGGAAGCCCCGCAATCAGGCAGACCCTCCATGATGTAATCTGCTGGTGAGAATCCAGTTCTCAAATCTTTAACCCGCAAACCCTCACCCGTAAACACGATAACACTCAAACACGTGAACACTCATTCCGCTTCCACCGGCATCAACATGATGTGCGCCCAGGGCTTGCCCGGGTCCATGAGCCAGGGCACGCCCTGCGCCGGTGTCGTCGAGATCCCCGTCGTCTGCTCGGTCGCGTACGGCATGTAAATCACGTACAGCTTCGCCGCCTCGCTGACTGCGCCCGTCTCCGGGTCGAACGCATCCTTCGGCCCCGTGTACGAATAGAGGGCCGCCGGCTCCTTCGGCATCTTCAACACGCCCTGCCGCGCCTCATTCTCACGAATCTTCTCCACGGACGCTTCGCTCTTGCCCTGCGCCCGCAGATCCCGCCCCCGCTTCATGAACGGTTCGAGCGCATTGAAGTAGCAGGCCACGTGGAAACGCTCGTCCGCCGGGTCATCCGCCAGGCAGGTCAGGTCGTTTGTGCCCCGGCGGAGCGTGACGAGCGCTCCGCTTCCATCGTAGCCGAGCACCGTAGCGCCCTCCTGAAGCTCCAGGGGAGCCGGACTAATCGCGGCTTCGATCTGCTGTGCCGCCGTCAGATCTTGCGCCATTACAGCGGGAGAACACACCGCGAACGCAAGGAAACATGACGTCGTAATCGAAAAACTGCGCATGGTATCCTCATTAGCTTAACTTCGCTGACTCGGGAAACGTCTCAAAATAATACCGACGCATGAAACAACCGGCTGCGGTGGGAAGAATCACCTTATCTGCAACGTGCCTGCTCATCGTCCTGGCTTGCCGCATTTCCGTGGAGCACAACATACGCACGAACCGTATCCCCGTCCGCATCGGTGAAACGACCGTCTACCTGCTGGACCACCGGGCGGACGCGCCGGGCCTCACGTACCTCGTCCTTCACGACGACGAGGACACGGCCTCGCGTGCCGCCCTGGAGGTCGTCCGCCGGCACGGCGGGCGGCTGTTGGAGCTACACCACACCGGCCTGCGCAACGTCGTCTTCTCCCTGGACGGCCACCGGTACACCTTCGATCCGAACCGCATCTTTACGGATGCCGGCGCCCGGGCGACCCTCGCCGACCTCAGCACGGATACCCCCCCAGCGCGCGACGCCGTGCGCGCCCTCGCCGATACCATCTTGCAGCGGCTGAACCCTGCCCGCGACGGCGTGCTCGTCACAGTGCACAACAACACGAAGGGTGAGTATTCAGCCCTGAGCTACGCCGATAGCGCCGAGTACGGCCAGGATGCGAAATCCGTCCACGTGGAGAGGCACGAGGACGTCGACGACTTTTTCTTCGTCACTGTCCCTGCCTGGTTCGATACGGTCCGTGACGCAGGCTTCAATGCCGTGCTCCAGGATAATGATCAGGTCACGGACGACGGCTCCCTCTCCGTCTGGGCCGGCGCACACGATATCCCCTACGTCAACGTGGAAGCCGAACACGGCCACCTCTCCGAACAGATCCACATGCTGGAGTTCCTGAACGACCTGCTGGAGGGACAACGGTAAGCTATGGCATAATGGGTGCTCGGCGGGTAGAGAAAGGTCGCCCCTTCACGGCTGCATCTTAGCCTTGAAGGGGCGACCGCCTTTTGCCCGGTCCGCAGGGCCGGGCGGCTGGCTGTAATCAGTATCCCTTCTGAACCACATAAATCTCGCCTTGCGGCGCTGCCATCGTCTCGCCCATCTGCTGGTCCAGCTTCCGCGCTTCATCCTCCGGATACGAAAGCCGCCAGAAGTCGAGCATCTCATAATTCGCGCCCGGCAGATAGGGATCGACCAGGTAAACGTATGTGTAGGTCCCGTCCTCCTCCGGGGCCTGCGGGTAGAGCACACGTACGCCCCGATAGGCCGCACGCATTTTCTCTTCCATCTTGCCCGAACGATAAGCCGCATCGCCCGCCTTCCAGAACTTGTCGAGCAACGACTCAAATTCGGCCCGCCGATCCGCCTTCACGTGGGTGATCCAGATCGCAACGGGCTGACCGTCCGAAGCCCGCAGGGCGCCGCCGGCCGGGTCCGCCAAATCCGCCTGAGCGAGGCAGACACTACCCGCAATGGGGAGCGCCAGGAACAGAACGAGGGCTGTGTAGAAGCGCGTCATCGGTGTACCTCCAAGTATGTGAAACCGGGATGAATATCCGAAGCTATCACAATCTTGCAGCAACAGCAATCACCCACTCCGAACTTTCTCTGCTTCTCTCTACAGACCGCTTGCAACGCAAACACCCAAATACGCAAACACATGGACACATGAACACATGAACACATGAACACGTGAACACTCCTCTCACACTGCCACCAGATTCCGCGGTATGGAGGAAAGCGTCTCCGCGCCGTCTTCCGTGATCACTACGTCGTCCTCGATGCGCACGCCCCCCACGTCTGGAATGTAAATGCCGGGTTCCACG
>DASSAV010000548.1:0-7651 GCA_035699265.1 Rhodothermales bacterium | reverse complement strand
GAAGTATGTGCAAGGATCAGCGTGAGCGGCGTCCGCAGTTCGTGGGGCAAAATCGTCGACAGACCCTGGCGAAGCAGTTCGATCTGCTGTTGGAAACGTTCGCGGAGCGCCGCATTCTTCGCTAGCTGCGTACGCACCGCGTCCAGCAACTCCCGGTCCCCGAACGGTTTTATCAGGTAGTCGTCGGCGCCGAGCGCCATTCCGGTGCGAAGGTCTTCCGGTCCGGCCTTGGCTGTGAGAAAGATGAACGGAGTGGTTGCGAGTTCGATGTCGCGCCGAGTCGCCTGTAGGACGTCGTAGCCGTTCATGCCGGGCATCATGATGTCGCACAGGATGAGGTCGGGCCGGAAGCGCCGGGCCGTGTCGAAACCTTGAATCCCGTTTGGGGCCGTAAAGACCCGGTAGCCTTCAGCCTCCAGAATGTCGGAGACGATCTCCAGGATCTCGATTTGGTCGTCGATGACGAGCAGCTTCTTCATCGGGGCGTAGCGCCGTTGCAGGGCGATGGAGCTGTGGTCCGGGGGATACCCGGCCCTGTTAAAGGGGGCAGGGGGTAGGTGTCGGGCGCCGGATCGCTTCGCTCAGAAGCTGAACCGGACCCCGACCATTGGTTCGAACCGGCGCTGAACCACGTACCGGTCTCCATTGAGCAAATCTTGCCCGACTTGTTCGTACGTGTAGCGGGACCGAACGTAGGTCCAGAGCGGTCCGATGAGTCGATATTCCATGTTGAATACGAGCCCTGTCTGATCACTCAATCGGCTGAAGAGACTCAGAAAGCCGCTCAGGTCGCCACGATCCAGGCCGACGTCTAGTTTAAGCCGGTCCTGAACTCGAATGAACAGCCTGAGGTGGTACTCGCTCAGCCTCTGGATGCCATAATGACGGCGAAAATAATACCAGAACTCGAAACGCTCGAATAGAAGGAGGCGGAGTTCTGTAACAAGGTCGTTCCCTCCGACGGCATCGCCCAACGTGAGTCCTACGAGGTGCTCCGCCTCGCCGCCTTCCAGCAGTTCGACCGAGTTTACGATCCGGTCCTGGGTATTGTTTACCATGTAAAAGGAGCCGACGTATCCCGGAATGAAACGGTCTCCGTTGTAATACAGGGCGAAACGAAATCTGAAGCGAGCGAGGTCGATAAAGTTGAGGCTCCAGAGGTCGGCCCCCACGCCGATGCCCTGCCCGTAGTGGCTGTACCACGCATACGAGGCGAAAGGCGACAGCACGATGTCGCCTGACGTCAGCAGATTCATTTCAGCATCCACGTTGTAGGCCGTCAGGTCTGGAACGGAATCCCTCCACGTGGCCCGGTCGGTGACGTACGAAAACGCCACGGAAACCGACCTGACTTGGGGGTCTCTCAACATGCCGAGGGGGTGAATGGCTGCGCGGCCGCCCATCACGGTGCGTAAGAGAAGGTCGTCTGTAAACGCCGAAAGCTGCAGCGGCCCGACGTCCCAACGCGACTCCGCGCCGACCGTCCGGTCGTCCCATGCCATGTTCGAGTTGTGGAAGTTTACCACATGCCCTGTGCCGAGGGTAAGCCTGTTGATCGGCCCGATGCGGAAATAGAACGAACTGTTGGCGGGTGGATTATAGCGGGCAAATTCGATGAGCCGAAGCACATCGTAGAGTTGATTTACATCGGGTTCGTACAATCCATAGATTCCTTCATGGAGGGAACCGCTCAGGCGGGCCGCCACGCTGCGGGTGTCCACGTTCAGGCCGATGCTCGCGCCCACTCGCCACTGTGCGCCGATGAGAGATGGTCCCGCCATGACGTCGAGCACGTTTTCCCGCCTCCACCAAACGTACCTGGTGGTCTCGCGGGGATCGTCTTCCGACCCCAGGATGGAGGGCTGTGCGTGCAAAACGCGGCTGCCGCCGGCAAGCGCAAGCAGCAATGCCAGCCCGCAACGGATCCGAAGTGAGCGCATGCGCAATAGAAATCCTTTCGTTACAGCCCCTGGCAGCACTGTCCTGTTCCGGAACCATTGGTTAAGTTCGGCTGCCCACGTTGGGCCGAAGCAGTGTCGGGCAAAGACCGGAGCCCCACCTGAAACGTCCGCAACGCCGCGCGCGGTACTCGGCGGCTAACAGCCTGCATTGCAGTCGGGATCCGCCCTGGCAGGTGGAGCGGAAGGAAGATGCCGGATTTACCACATCAATCTCAAGATCATGCAGGTTCTCGACTGGCTCATTGTCATCGGCTACATGGTAGCAAGCCTCGCGCTCGGTGTCGTGCTTTCAAAGCGGGCATCCGGGTCGATGGAGGACTTTTTCGTTTCAGGACGATCCCTGAGCTGGTGGCTCGCGGGTACTTCGATGGCCGCAACCACCTTTTCCATCGACACGCCCCTCTATATCGCGGGCGTGGTGGGAAACCACGGGATCGCGGGCAACTGGCAATGGTGGTGCTTCGCCATAGGCCACGTGGCCATGATTTACCTGTTTGCGAGGCTCTGGCGCCGGAGTTCCGTCATTACGGATGCAGAGCTGACCGAATTGCGCTACGGGGGACGTCCCGCGGCTGTACTTCGGCTCTCGAAGGCGTTCCTCTTCGCCGTCCTCATCAACATGGTCTCCATAGGATACACCATGCTGGCGGCCGTCAAGGTAGTAGATGGACTCGGCATCTGGCAAAGTTTCGGTTTTGCCGAGGGAGACCTGATATGGGGAATGGATCCGAAACTGCTCTCGGTAATGGGGATTTCCGTACTGGTCCTGGTCTACGCCGGCTTCTCAGGACTCTGGGGCGTCGTCATCACCGACTTTTTTCAGTTCTTCCTCGCCATGTTCGGGGCCGTTCTCGTGGCGGTCTACGCCATCTCCGACCCGAGAGTTGGAGGGTTGCACGGCCTTGTCGTGAAGTCTCAGCAGCTCACCACATTCGACGTACTCGCGTTCGTCCCCTTCACGCGAAACGCTGTCGCGCAGGCCGGCGGCGGGTGGATGGGGTTTGCCTGGAGTGCTTTCGCCGGGATAACGGCCTCGACCTTCTTCGCTTACGTCTTCGTTCAGTGGTGGGCGTTTCGCAGAAGCGACGGCGGGGGAGAGTTCATCCAGCGCCTCGTGTCGGTAAAGGACGAAGTGGAGGCGGAGAAGGCCGCGTGGTTCTTCAACATATTCAATTACGTCGTCCGCACCTGGCCGTGGATCCTGGTAGCCCTGGCGGCTCTCGTGCTGTATCCCGAGTTGCAGGACAAGGAACTGGGATATCCGAAAATGATGATCGACTTCTTGCCGGTCGGCATCCTCGGCCTCGTGGTGTCCTCTCTGTTGGCCGCGTTCATGAGCACAGTATCGACACTCATAAACTGGGGTGCCTCCTACATTACGAACGACCTGTACCGTCGCTTCGCGCGTCCCGCGGCCTCGCAACGAGAACTGGTGCTCGTTGGCCGCCTGGCATCGGTGCTCATGACGATTCTGGGTGCGACGGCAGCCTTTTATGCCACCTCGATTGCGAAAGAATTTACGCTGGTCATCGCCATCGGTACAGGGCCGGGTATCGTTCTGATTCTCCGCTGGTTCTGGTGGCGGATCAACGCCTGGGCCGAGTTGTCGGCGATGCTCGTCGGATTCATCGTGGGCATCTTCACGACGTTCATCCCTGTCGTGAAGATAAGCGACCCCGGTGTCCAGTTAATGGTGATTACAGCCGTGACGGGGGTCGTCTGGATCGCGGTCATGCTGCTGACGCCCCCGGAGTCTGATGAGACGCTGGATCGGTTCTATGCACAGGTTCGGCCAGGTGGGCCGGGGTGGCGCCGGCAGCGGGCACGGACGGGCCTCCAGCCCTCACAGGAGCTCGGGCTGGATATACAGCGCGTCATCGCAGCCGTGTTGCTGCTGTTTGCGCTGATGTTCGGGATCGGAGGCGTCCTGCTTTTCCGTTGGGGCTGGGCCGTCGTTTCCGCAGTGATCGCAATCGTGGGTGGCGCCTGGCTGTATCGGCTTCGAAGACGTGTATATGGGACTCCCGCAACGCTCGGATGAGCCTTGCCGAAACACAGCGCACTTGCACGAGGGCGCCTGTCCCCGCCATCTTTATCACGGCGTGCGAAACTCCGAGCGCGAGCCCGTCATTGGAGAAGGGCAACCTCTCGCACGCCTGTCCTCAATCATGCCGAGCATCGAGAATCTTCCGCTGTTCCTCCTCGGAGTCGTCCTCTATCCTACCGAGAGGCTTCCGCTGCACATCTTTGAGCCTCGCTACAAGGAGATGGTCGACTACTGTCTCAACGAGGACCGTCCGTTTGGCGTGGTCTATTTCAACGACGGCAAGCTTGCGCAGGTAGGCTGTACCGCGCGCATCAGCCGCGTGGTAAAGCGGTACGAGGATGGCAAACTGGACATCCTGGTCACGGGCGAGACGCGGTTTCGCCTGATCAACGTCCACGATACGTTTTCATACCTCACCGCCGATGCCGATCCCATCGTGGAGCCGAGGATGAAGCTCAACACGAACATGAAGGAGCGCGTCATCACGCAACACATGCGCCTTTTGGAGCTGGCGGGCCGAGCATTGCGGCCCAGTGTCTACGAGCGCGTGCGGAATGTCTCCTTCGTCCTGGCCCATAACGCCGGCCTCACGAGCGATCAAAAACAGGAGTTACTGGAACTGGTCACGGAGAACGAACGGATCGCTTTCCTCATTCGCCATTTCAAAAATCTCCTTCCGAGAGTCGAGGAGATCGAGGAGGTACGCCGGAAGATCCAGTCCAACGGCCACATACGCGACTTCCCGCCCGCTTCGCCGAAAGAGGAGGGGAGCAGCGAATAACTCGTGCATCATACGAGGCTACGCTAAACCACGCACCGTTATACAGGCTTCATGGCACAAATTGGGAGGTATACACTTCACGCCATACAGGCAGGCTACTTCGCGCTGGATGGGGGAGCCATGTTCGGCATCGTGCCGAGGACTCTTTGGGAGCGGCAGATCGAACCGGACGATCACAACCGTATCCCGCTCGGAACGCGGTGCCTGCTGATAGAGGGTAGTGACCGCCTCGTTCTCGTCGACGACGGGATCGGCAGCAAGGAGGACGCGCGCTTCATGGAAATCTACGGGGTTGACTTCGAGCGGGCGGAGCTTCACCGCTCGTTGCGGGATGCCGGATTCAGTGCGGGGGACGTAACCGACGTTATCCTGACACACCTGCATTTCGACCACTGTGGCGGAACGACCCGGCGAGAAGATGGCCGGCTGGTCATGTCGTTTCCGAACGCCAGGCACTACGTCCAGCGAGCGCACTGGGAATGGGCCAGGCAGTCGAATGACCGGGAACGGGCTTCTTTTCTGCCTGCAAACCTCGATCCCCTTGGTGAATCGGGGCAACTGGAGTTGGTAGATGGAGCCGTAGAGATCCTGCCGGGCATTTCTGTCTTGCCCGTGAATGGACATACGGAGGCCCAACAGCTCGTCGGCGTAAGCGGACCCGAGGGGACTCTGGTCTATGTGGCCGACCTGATCCCGACGGTTGCGCACGTACGGCCCGTGTGGGGCATGGCCTATGACGTACGTCCACTGGTCACGATTGACGAGAAAAAGGCATTCCTGGATCAGGCGGCTCGGCAGAACTGGACCCTGTTCTTCGAGCATGACGCGCGTACCGAAATCGCATCCGTCACGACGACGGAGCGCGGATTCCAGTTGGAGGCGAAGCGCCCCCTGGCCGATTTCTAGCCTGTTGACCACCGAAGCGGGAAGGGCCGCTTGATCTTTGATGCCGCAACCGTGAACTTGGGCAGTGCAGCCCGCGTCCCGGATCGACCGGAAACACGTAGGTGTGCAGTTGTCTCCGGCCCTCATCGTCATGGCAAGGTCGCCCTCTGATCCTATCGAAATGCAAGGCGGGGACTTACAGCCCCCTTCGCTTGAAGAAATAAGGGCCGCGCTCACCCGCGTGAGCCACGACATCAACAATCCCCTGTCCATCATTTCCGGGAACGCGCAACTCCTGCTCGAACTGGCGAACAGCTTGGATTTGGACGAGGAGTTCGCGCAACCGGTGCGCGACATCGAGGAGGCCAGCCTGCGGGCCTCCGGCATGCTTCGCTCCCTTACCGACCTCGCGCAACGGCTCCGCGCGCCCTCCGCTGAACAGACGCCGCCGGGCAGCGGGGGCGGAGATTGAGGAACCTTAATGTTCCTGCCTGCATTTGTGTGCATTGTCGATCATTATGGCGGTCGGCTTGAAGTGGAGGACTGAGCGGCGTATTTTCGCTATTGCTCTTATTTGCAGGTTGTTAAATCAGCGTTTAGCCTATCGTTCGCATCTGTTACGAAATCCGCGGTTGCCCATCGCCAGGGCAGATCCGCGTGCCCTCACGAACTCCTTCATCGTAACAGCATCCCGGTCTCCCTGGTCTGCAGTAGCGCGGCGTGTTAGCCGCCCTCGGAGACACTGTCCCTATGCGTTCGCTGATTCTCCGCGTCTTGCCAACGGTAACAGGTGTCCTGTACCTGCTCGGCCTCGTCCGTCCGGTGCAGGCGCAGTATGTGCACGTTGCGCGCACGGAGGAGACCGCAACCGGGTTCGTGCTGGAGGTTGAGCCACACTGGCAGCGAGGGCTTCGGGCGGCAGCCGACTCGGCCCGCGTGACGCAGTTTGACCTGTCTGCGCTCCTCGCGCTCACCGGCGGTGTCGTCACGGCCAGTGAAAATGTGAAGCTGCCCGGACTGGTCCCACCCAGAGTACGTGTCCTGGCGTCTGAATACGACGAGATCCCACTGCCTGCCGGTCCCGGCGCTGATACCCTGCTGGCCGCTCTGGAAAGGCCTTTCGTGGACGTCGTCGGGCTTGGCCTGGAACGGAAAGTGCCGACCGGCACCGTCGTGGTCCGCCTGGTGACCTACGATCCGCTTGCCAGTGTGCTGCGCAGATACCGAAAGGTGCGTGTCCGGGTGGATTTTGCCCGGGATGTCTCGGGCAGGAGTGCGGATCGGCCTGTTTACGGCAAGAGTACGGCGGCTGCCAACCCGCATCTGGCGGTGGCACGGAGTGTGATGGCGGACGGGTATCTGTTCCAAATCCCGGTGAACGACGAGGGCGTCTACCGCATAGACCGTTCCCTGCTGGAAAGCCTGCTGGGCCAGGTCGGCCTTACACTTGCGGGCATAGAGCCCGCCGACGTCCACCTGTACGGAAACGGGGGCGCGCCGCTTCCCGCGCTCAACAGTGCGCCGCGCCCGGCAGACTTGCAAGAGGTTCCGGTCCTCGTACACACGGACGGCACCGGCGCCTTCTCCGATCTGGTGTTTTACGCAAGTGGGCCGAGCGGGTGGGTGTATGATGCTACGCAGACCGAGTGGGAGCACTATGTCAACCCGTTCTCCAGCGCGAACTTCTACTTTCTGAAGATCGACACCGAAAACGAATCGGCGGCGCGCGTAACAGACACGCCGTTTCCGGGCTATCCCGATGCGCAGCGGTTTACGAGCGTGACCGGACGGATCTTCAAGGACTTCGACGAGGTGTTGTGGAGCCGGGAGGAGCCGTCCGGCTACACCTGGGTGAGCCGGCAGATTCGTCCCGCTGAAACACTGGATGCCTTCGAGGGTGTCCCCGCGCCCGGACTGACGAGCGGAACGGTAACGTACCGGGCCAGGGTAGCGATACGCGCCAACCCACGCGCCACT
>DASSAV010000547.1:0-2524 GCA_035699265.1 Rhodothermales bacterium | reverse complement strand
TCCAGAAGCGGCCCTTGCCCGTGGCCTGGTTGTCGAGGACCAGGCTGGAGAGCTGAAAGGTCAGCTCCCCGAGAGCGACCCCTCCCACGGTCGTGCTGATGTAGTCATTGAGCGACGGCCGGTGAATCTCGCCGAAGTATTCCCAGATGAGGCTTCCCAGGGCCGCGAAGGGGATCGAGGACCAGTAGTCCAACCCGTTCGAGCGAGCGGTGTTGAAGTTGATGTTTCCGTGGTACGGATGGGCGAACTGGTTGGTATTGAAGTTATTGTCGTCGAACTCCCACCCTTCGCGGAGGTTTCTCCCCCAGGTCTCGGGGGTGACGTCCTGACTCGAGTCCTTGATGATGAACTGATTGATGAGATTGACCCCGATCTGGAGCCCGACGTCCTCGATGAAGGCAGTCCCGACTCTCGCCTTTCCCGCGCACGACGGACACTCGAAGTCGATCCGGATGGAGTCGCCCTGCGCCGCGGCTCGGGCGGGGGCGAGCACGGCGCCCAACAACAAAAGTGAGGTGAGCGGTCGCCTCATCAGAACGCCTCCCCCGTTCCCAAGAATAGCCCTTTCGCTCCTTCCACCCCGATCGCATACGCCTTATCGCTCCCCAGCCAGGTGGGGCAGACGCGGAAGCTGCCCAGGGCGTAGGAGCCCCGAGTGGCATAGATCGGGCTGTGGCGGTCGTCGAACACCGGCCCTGGGGTCGACCAGCTGACGGGGACCCCCGCGGTGGAGGCACTGGTCTCCGGCGGTGCCAGCACAATGGGGTGCCGGAAGAGCGGCATGGGGGACGCTAGGGCACACCGGCGTCTCCGCCCACTGCACTTTGGTCGAGTCGACACTTGAACGGAAGTCCAATGGCCACCCACGGCCTCGGCACCTAGCGTCCAAGGCTGCTCCAGCTGAGGAGCGCCTCCTCCCCTCCGAGCAGTGGGAGGACGGGGGTCACGCTCGGATCACCTGGAGGAGGAAACACTCGACGGGGGAAGGGCTTGCGGAATCCGCACCGCGCTCAGGAGCGATAGCGGCGAGGGACGTGCTACTCGAGGGTCGAGGGCGGGTGAGCAGATCCCTCGCTACGCTCGGGATGACAGCGCTAGTGACTGCGGAGTGCGATCAGCAGGCCGGCGATGCCGATGAAGTTGGTGACCCAGAAGGCGAACATCCAGCGCAGCAGCTCGATGCGCAGTGCGGCCATCTCCGTCCGAAACTCTGCACGCAATTCGGCCAGACGCTGCTCCAGCTTCGCGTCGAAGCGCGCGAAGTTGAGCTCGTTCAGCTCGCGGAGGTCGGTCCGGTAGGTAAGGTCCACGGCGTTGAACCAGTCCACCAGCTCGTTGGCGACGTCTTCGCCCAGGACGTCGTAGAAGCGCTTGGACAGTTTGGCGGTCACCGGCAGACGGTACTCCAGGCAGGGGCCGGTGACACGGTAACGATACGCTCGGCGGGACGGGGGATCAAATCCGTTCCTACGGAGCCGCTAGGCCGCCTGGAACCGAGCAAACCGCTCCGCCAGATACATAGGATTGGGCCGATGCTCCGGCCTCCGCGGAGCTTCAAGCCGCCCGCCATGCAGCTCCTGTAGCCCATGCTTCAGCATCGGTCCGTCGTGCTCCTCCAACACGTCCTGGCGCAGGTGAATTCGGTACTTGGGGTCCACGCCGAGGATGCCGACATCGTAGGCACCATGGTGGATCTTGCAGAGAGCCAGCCCATTGGGGATTTCCGGCGCACCCCGCTCGTCACGGTCAGGAAGGATGTGTGCCGCGTCCAGCAGCGGCGTGTGGCGGAGCCGGCACATGGAGCACTGGCGGCGGTACGCGGTCAAGACCAGGTATCGGAAGCGTTCTTGGTGCAGTCGCTGCTTGACGACCCGGGTGGCATAGGCCTTCAGCGGGATGTTGAGACGCGGGTCAAGGCTCGCAATCTCCCGCCCTTGCGCATCGGCCATCAAATGAAAGGCCAATTGTTCCGGCGCGTCCGCTACGATGTAACAGGGGAAAACTGGATCGTAGATACCCGGGTCCACGGCGACCAGGTAGAGGAGTGGGCGGCCCAACTCCATTGCCCGCCTTACGGCCCGGTTGTCTGGATGCTGCGGATCGGTCCCCCTATACCGGTACAGCAGTTGATCCTCGCCCACGTCTTGACGATCGTCGTACGGACCATCAAAGGACGTCTGGATGGTGAGAGCGGCGCCGGGGTCCCTCAGAATGGCCGGGCGAAAGATCCCCTTCTGCTGGTTCCAGATGGGGACCCGCTCTCCATGGAACGTCAGGCCTTCGTTGAGCATCCCGGCCGTCACCAGGCCGCCCGACGCCGCAGCGAGACGCTGAACATGATCGAACACGGCCAACCGCAACTCGAGGTCGAGATCGAGGCTCATGGGACGCGTGTCTGATACCGAAGTCGTGAGGGTGCTTGCCGCGGTGGTCGAGCGTCAGGGAAGATACCTCGTGTGCCTCCGGCCGCCACACAAGCGGCACGGGGGACTCTGGGAGTTCCCGGGCGGCAAGCTCGAACCGA
>DASSAV010000546.1:0-7504 GCA_035699265.1 Rhodothermales bacterium | reverse complement strand
GGCTGCGACTGACCACCGCCGACTGTTAACGCTCACTGCTCACTGCCAATCGCCCCCACCCCCAGCCGGCTGTGCTCGACCAGGATGCACCGGTTGCTGACGTACGGCAGGCCGGCCTCCTCGGCCAGGCGCTGCGCCTCTGGCGAAGATACCCCTATCTGCGTCCAGATGACCGGCTTCGTCCCGGTCGCTCGTGCGCGCTCCACCGTCTTCCGCACGTGGTTCGCCGTGAAGCGGGGGTGCCGGAAGACGTTGACGATGTCGATGCGGACGTCGTCCGGGATGCTCTCAAGGTCCGGGTAGCAGTGCAGGCCATGCACCGTCTCGTGCTCCGGGTTCACCGGAATCATCGTATACCCGGCGTCGATGAGGTACTCGGAAATCCGGTAGCTGGGCCGCCACGGCTGATCCGAGCAGCCCACCACGGCGATGATCTTCGCCTCTTCCAGGATATGTTTGAGGTCCATCATGTGTGTTTCATTTCGTCAGGAAGTTGCCCTTTCTGAACGCCCTGCGCACGAATCGTGTCCGAACTTTTACGGCTAGCCGTACGTAACTTTCTGACCCGGTGTAACCGAACAGCTCGGTTTCGCACATCCTCGCGCCCTTCGGAAGCATACACACGTGACCGGCCCCGGCAGGGGACCGGTCATTTTGCTTACATTCCGGGCATATTGGATGAGATTGTGGGATCAGCCCTCGAATGAGAAATTTAGAAGACATACAGGCTGTGCTCCGAGCGCAGCTACCGTACCTGCGCGAGCATTACCAGGTTGAGTCGCTTGGCATTTTCGGCTCCTTTGTACGCGGCGAGCAGACGACGTGCAGCGACGTGGATCTACTCGTCACGTTCTCGAAAGCACCCGACCTGATCGAGTTCGTTGGTTTGAAGCTGTATCTGGAAGGAGCCCTGGGTATAACGGTTGATCTCAGTACGCCAGGTGGGCTCAAAAAGTATCTTGCTCCGTACATTCTGCGCGAGATCCTGTATTTATAGAGCATTCGATGACTTCCCCCCTGAACCTTTTGGCGAGTGACACCCGAAAAAGACTATGTCCAGTTACCCGTTCCGCGAGATAGAAAACAAGTGGCAGCAGTACTGGGAGGAGCATCAAACCTTCCGGACGCCCGATGAGGTGGATCCCGCCCGGCCGAAGTTCTACGTCCTCGACATGTTTCCGTACCCCAGCGGCGCAGGCCTTCACGTCGGGCACCCGGAGGGTTATACGGCGACCGACATCACGGCGCGCTACAAGCGGATGAACGGGTTCAACGTCATGCACCCGATGGGGTGGGACGCCTTCGGCCTGCCTGCCGAGCAGTACGCCGTCCAGACCGGCACGCACCCGCGCGCCACCACTCGGAGGAACATCGAGAAATTCCGCGAGCAACTCAAATCCCTCGGCTTCTCGTACGACTGGGACCGTCAGGTCGATACAACCGACCCTGACTACTACAAGTGGACCCAGTGGATCTTCCTCAAGCTCTATGAGCGCGGGCTGGCCTGCATCGACGAGGTTCCGGTCAACTGGTGCCCCGAGCTGGGCACCGTCCTGGCCAACGAGGAGGTCATCAACGGGCGGAGCGAGCGCGGCAACTATCCGGTCTATCGTATCCCGATGCGCCAGTGGGTCCTCCGGATAACGGAATACGCCGACCGCCTGCTCGAAGGGCTGGACGAGTTGGACTGGCCGGAGAGCACCAAAGAGATGCAGCGCAACTGGATCGGCCGCTCCGAAGGGGCCGAGATCGAGTTCCCCCTCTGGACCTCTCCCATCGATAAGATCACCGTATTCACCACTCGCCCGGATACGCTCTTCGGCGCCACCTACATGGTTCTGGCCCCCGAGCATCCCCTGGTGCCCAGGGTCACTACCGAGGAGCACCTGGAGGAGGTGGAAGCGTACATCCGCGAGGCGGCCAAGAAAAGCGACCTGGAACGCACGGAGCTGAAAGGGAAGACCGGCGTACCCACCGGCGGCTTCGCCATCAACCCCGCCACCGAGCAGAAAATCCCCATCTGGATCGCCGATTACGTTCTTGGCACTTACGGCACGGGCGCCATCATGGCCGTCCCCGCCCACGACGAGCGCGACTACGAGTTCGCGCAGAAGTACGGCCTCCCGATCAAGGAGGTCGTCATGGGCGGGGACGTCACGAGCGGCGCCTATATCGGCGACGGCGTGCTCGTCAACTCGAAAAGCACGAATCTCGACATCAACGGCCTGTCCGTCGAGGAAGCCAAGGCGAAGGTGACCGACTGGCTCATGCACCACTTCGCCGGGCGCAGGCGGGTCAACTTCAAACTGCGCGACTGGCTCTTCAGCCGCCAGCGCTACTGGGGCGAGCCGTTCCCCATCATCTTCGTGGACGGGGAGCCGAAGCCGGTCCCGGAAAACGACCTGCCGGTCGCCCTTCCCGAAGTGGAATCGTACAAGCCGAGCGGCAACGGGCAGAGCCCGCTCGCCAACATCGATGCCTGGCTGAACACGACCGACCCCGAAACAGGCGCGCCCGCCCTCCGGGAGACCAACACCATGCCCCAGTGGGCCGGGTCGTGCTGGTACTACCTGCGCTTCATCGATCCGAAGAACCCCGGCGAGCTGGTCGACCCCGAAAAAGAGAAATACTGGATGCCGGTCGACTTGTACGTCGGCGGCGCTGAGCATTCCGTTCTGCACTTGCTGTACGCCCGCTTCTGGCACAAAGTGCTGTACGACGTGGGGGTCGTTTCCACCCAGGAGCCGTTCCGCAAGCTCGTTCATCAGGGCATGATCCTGGGCGAGGTGGAGTACACGGCCTACCAGAACCCGTCCGGCCAATGGGTCTCGGCCTCCAACGTCGTAAGCTCCGAGGGCAGCAGCGACATCTACGTGGACGCGCGCACCGGGGACCCCGTGGAGGGTGTGACCGTCCCCGACGAAGGGGTCGAGAAACGGGGCGACGGGTTCGTCCTGAAAACACGGCCTGACATCCTCGTCTCCTCCCGCGCCCACAAGATGAGCAAGAGCCGGGGCAACGTCATCAACCCCGATGACGTGGTCAACGCCTTCGGGGCCGACTCCCTCCGGCTCTATGAGATGTTCATGGGCCCGCTGGAGCAGGTGAAGCCCTGGAGCACCCGCGGCGTCGAGGGCGTCCACCGCTTCCTGAACCGCGTCTGGCGCCTCCTCATCGACGAGGAGACCGGCGCCTTTACCGGGGCCGTGCAGGTCGTCGAACCCTCCCGCGATCAGCTCCACGCCCTGCACCAGACGATTCGCAAAGTGACGGACGACATCGAAGGGATGCGCTTCAACACCGCCATCGCGGCCATGATGGAGTTCGTCAACGCCGCCTACAAGTGGGATGCCGTCCCGAAAGCCGTCCTGGATCCCTTCGTCCTCATCTTGAGCCCCTTTGCCCCGCATCTGGCCGAAGAGCTATGGCAGCGCCTGGGCCATGGAAACTCGCTCGCCTACGAGCCCTGGCCCGAGGCGAGGGAAGAGTACCTGCAAGCCGACCAGTTGCGAATCGCCGTCCAGGTCAACGGCAAGATGCGCGCCACCATAGAAGTCCCCGCCGACGCTACGCGCGAAGAAGTCCTGGGCGCGGCAAAGGGCAACGAGAACGTCGCGAAGTACTTGAACGGAGGCGCCGTCCGCAAAGAGATCTACGTCCCCGGACGCATCGTCAACTTCGTAGTTGGTTCTTAGTGCTTTGTTCTTCGTACTTGGGATTCTGAACCAGATCGATCGTTGCCCTATTCATGCCAAAGAACCAAGCACCAAGCACCAAGAACCAGCTTGACGTCCTCGCCCTCGCCGCCCACCCCGATGACGTGGAACTCTGCGCGGGGGGCACCATGTGCCTGCTGCACCGCCAGGGCTATAAGACAGGCATCACAGACTTCACCAGGGGTGAGTTGGGCTCACGCGGTACACCCGAGGGCAGGGCGGAGGAGGCGGCAGCGGCCACAAAGGTCATGGGACTCTCGGCCCGGGAAAACCTGGGTATTCACGACGGCAACATCGAAAACACGGAGGAGAACCGGAAGAAGGTGATCCGGGTCATTCGCCGTTACCGGCCGCACATCGTCCTGGTGAACCCCCTCGAATGCCGCCACCCCGATCACGCCGCCGCCGCCCGGCTCTCCGTAGACGCCATGTTCTACGCGGGCCTGCGCATGATCGAAACCTTCGAGGACGACGGCGCGCCCCAGGAGCCCTGGCGCCCCCACCACGTCCTCCATTACATGCAGACGATCCCGTTCGTGCCGACCTTCGTGGTGGACGTATCGGACGTGTGGGACGAACGCATGAAAGCGCTCCTATCGTTCCGCTCCCAGTTCTTCAATCCGGGCTACGAGGCTCACGAGGAGGAGCCGGAAACTTTCATTTCAAACCCCGGATTCGTCGCGTGGGTAGAGGCGCAGGCGCGTACCTACGGCCACAGGATCGGCGTCACCCACGGCGAACCCTTCCTCTACCGCCACGGCCCTTTCGGCGTCGCCGACCTCATGGACGTATTCCACCACGAAAAGCCATTCCGCTAATCCACCAACCCTCCATCCGCAAGCACCCCGACAGGTGAATTGTTAGTGAGGCGGGATAGCCTGAGTACCCGAGTGCGTACAAAAAGGCTTCCGAATCGCTCTGGCCCGGGAGCGGATTGACTCCACGAGGGGCACCTCGGTATATTGACCTGTCTGAGACGTACTGCTGAAACCAAGCATTTATGCCCGATACTAGTGACATCAGGAACGGCCTGGCCATCATCCTCAATGGAGATATCTGGTCCGTGATCGAGTTCCTGCACGTTAAGCCCGGGAAAGGCGGCGCCTTCGTCCGTACGAAGCTGAAAAACGTTCGCACTGGCCGCGTGCTCGACAACACCTTCCGCGCGGGTGAAAAAATTGAGACGGCCCGTGTGGAGCGCCATCCGTTCCAGTTCCTCTATGAGGACGATCTGGGGCTCCACTTCATGAACACGGAGTCGTACGAACAGACCACCCTGCCCCGCGACATGGTGCAAGGCCGTGAGTACGTCAAGGAGGGCGGTGTCATCGACGTCCTCATTCACGCCGAAACCGAACAGCCGCTGGCCACGGAAATCTCGAAGAGTGTCGAGCTGGAAGTAGTAGAGACGGAGCCGGGCGTACGCGGCGACACCGCTACCGGCGCCACGAAACCGGCCACGCTTGAGAGCGGGGCCATCGTAAATGTCCCCTTGTTCATCAATGAAGGCGACGTGATTCGCGTCAATACGGATACGGGTGATTACGTTACGCGCGTCAACTCGAAGTAAGCAGGCGCGCGCATTCTTTAAACAGTTTCTTTAATCAGGCCGTCTGTCCGGCTTGGCCGGACGCGTGGCTATTCCGCTTCAGGCCTTCGGTTTGCGTCGGTGCTGAACCTGGTGGTTCGGCAACACGCTCGTGACGCAACGGCTTTGCAGCAGGTTACATACGACCAGATGCCAGCATGGATCTAGCACAACTGAGAGAACTCCTGCGGATCGTCGCCGAAAGTGATGTGGCGGAAGTAGAGGTGGAGCAGGAGGGGGTAAAGATCGTTGTGCGCAAAAATGTGCCGACGCTGACCGTTCAACCGGCGGCCCCGCCGTTCCCGGGCTTCGGGATGGGGTACTACCCCTCGCCGTATGCGCCTGCCCAGTCCGTTCCGAGCGCTCCTCCCTCCGCGACCGCGGCACCGGCGCCCGACGGGGGCGCGGCGATGCCCAGCGATGCCACAGCCATAGCGGCCAATACCGCCCCGGCATCCGAGGCGCAGGCTACGGAAGCGGCACTCGCTGCCGGAGAGACCGTCGTCAAAGCCCCCATCGTGGGGACGTTCTACCGCTCGCCGTCCCCCGACACCGAGTCGTTCGTCAACGTCGGGGACCGGGTGAACACCGGAGACGTGCTGTGCATCATCGAAGCGATGAAGCTGATGAACGAGATCGAGAGCGAGATTTCGGGCATCGTGCGCCAGGTTCTCGTGGAGAATGCGCAGCCCGTGGAATTCGACCAGCCGCTTTTTGTCATCGAGAAGGCCTGACGCCGCTGGTGCCCGCACGGGCATCCGCAGCCGCCGGTCCTTCACAACCTACGCATCGCTGTGGCGAAAGCTGGGAATCCGTCCAACGGTCATCGCCCGCTCCTTTCACAAAACGGGCATGGGACTGCTATCAATAAAGTGCTCATCGCCAACCGCGGCGAGATCGCGTTGCGGGTCATTCGCACCTGCCACGAGATGGGTATCAAGACGGTAGCCGTCTACTCAACTGCCGACCGCAACTCGCTCCACGTCCGTTTTGCCGATGAGGCGGTCTGCATCGGGCCGCCCCCCTCCAAGGAAAGCTACCTCCGCATCGAGCGCATCATCGCCGCTGCCGAGGTGACCGGGGCCGACGCCATTCATCCTGGGTACGGGTTCCTCTCCGAGAATCCCGCCTTCAGCCAGATCTGCGAAGACCACCGCATGAAGTTCGTCGGGCCGTCCCCGGAGACGATCCGCCTCATGGGGGACAAGAGCCTTGCCAAGGAGACGATGCGTGCTGCCGGCGTGCCGGTGGTGCCCGGCTCGGAAGGGGTGCTGGCCGACGCGAAGGAGGGGATGAGGCTCGCCGTCGAAATCGGCTATCCGGTCATGATCAAGGCCAGCGCGGGCGGCGGCGGGCGCGGGATGCGCCTCGTGCAGACCGAAGACGAGTTCGAGCGGAACTACGACGCCGCCCGCCGGGAGGCCGAGGCCGCGTTCGGCAACGGCGACGTGTACCTGGAGAAGTTCGTCGTCAGCCCGCGGCACGTCGAGATTCAACTCATGGGCGACGGCCGCGGCAACGTGATCCACTTCGGTGAGCGCGAATGCTCCATCCAGCGGCGTCACCAGAAACTCCTGGAAGAGTCGCCGTCGCCCATCATGACGGACGACTTGCGGAACCGCATGGGCGAAGCGGCGATTCGTGGCGCGGCCTCCGTGAACTACGAAGGCGCGGGCACGGTCGAGTTCCTGGTCGATGCCGACCGGAACTTCTACTTCATGGAAATGAACACGCGCATCCAGGTCGAGCACCCGGTAACGGAGGAGGTAACCGACACTGACCTGATCGCGCTTCAGCTTCAAGTGGCATCGGGGGAGGGTATTCCACAGCAGAACGCCGTCCCGAGCGGCCACGCTATCGAATGCCGCATCAATGCCGAGGACCCGTTCCGTAGCTT
The DNA here is from genome assembly GCA_035699265.1 of Rhodothermales bacterium. Taxonomy (GTDB): domain Bacteria; phylum Bacteroidota; class Rhodothermia; order Rhodothermales; family DASSAV01; genus DASSAV01. Next base: position 303 of record DASSAV010000546.1, on the reverse strand, counting down.
TAGCCCGTCTCCTGGCGTGATCTCGTCGTTTCACCTGCCGGGCGGGCACGGCGTCCGCGTGGACACACATGCCTACGCGGGATACGTCATCCCGCCGAACTACGACTCCATGATCGCCAAGCTGATCGTAAAGGCGCAGACGCGTGAACTCGCGATCCGCAAGATGCGGCGCGCTCTGGATGAGTTCGTCATCGAAGGCATCCGAACCACCATCCCCTTTCACAAACAGTTGATGGACGACGGAGCCTTCCAGGCCGGCAACTTCGATACCCGCTTCCTGGAATCGTTCAATCTCGTACCCGA
>DASSAV010000545.1:0-2279 GCA_035699265.1 Rhodothermales bacterium | reverse complement strand
ACGGGGTCGAGTTACCTGTCGCAGAGCGAGAAGGTGGTCACGTTCGGGTTGGGAGAGCACGAGGAGGTGGACACGCTGGTAGTGGAGTGGCCGAGCGGATTGGTGGAGCGTTTCGAGGGTGTGCAGGGGAATGAGGAGGTGCTGCTGGTGGAGGGGACGGGTCGGCTGGAGCCGGTGCCGATGGCCGCCACGGCTGCGGAAGGAGAATTGGCCAGCACGAAGTAGCTTCCGGATTGGCGAGTTTCATGCACACATTGAATATCCACCCCCTTACCAGACCTCCCGCTGATCGAGGTACCACACCAGATCCGGTAGCTGAATGCAGGAAGGGTCCGGACCCGGTAAGCCCCCCCTCTCTTTCCCTCTTTCTCTCTTTCTCTTTCTCTCTCTCTCCCTTTCTCCCTTTCCCCCCCTCTCTTTCCAGCCTTCTCTCCTCCTCTCTTTCTCTCCTCCTCTCTTTCTCCCTTTCCCCCTCTCTCCCTCTCTCCCACAACCCGCCCCGTATGCCCGGATTCGGCATCAGGCTGTTGCTGTTACTGGCGGCCTTCGGCATGGTGCTTATTGCAGGCTGCTCGGAAGCGCCCCGCGTGTCCTCCGGGTCTGGTGCCGCGCACGCCGACGGGCCTGTGCTCCTCACCGACGTAACGGAAAGCGCCGGGCTCGGTGGCTTCAGGCATGAGAATGGCGGCGTCGGCCAGAAGTGGATGCCAGAGATCGTGGGATCCGGTGCCGCCTTCATGGATTATGACGACGATGGTTGGCCGGACATCCTGCTCGTCGGGGGCGGTACCTGGTCGCCCGGCTCAGTGCCCGCGCTCAGATTGTACCACAACGACGGAAATGGCACGTTCACCGAGCGTACGGCGGAGGCGGGCCTTGCAGACGTGTCCGCTTACGGATTCGGGCTTACAATTGCTGACTACGACAACGACCGGGACGAGGACGTCTTTCTCTCCACGCTTGAGCACAGCCTGCTCTTCCGCAATGACCGGGGTATCTTCACGGACGTGAGCAAAGAAGCGGGCATCGGAGCGGTGTCGCGCTGGGGCACGTCCGCCATGTTTTTCGATGCCGATAAGGATGGATACCTCGACCTCTTTGTAGGCAGCTACGTTTACTGGACGCCGCAGACGGACATTTACTGCTCGTTCGAAGGAAAGAAGGGTTATTGCACGCCCCAGGCATACGAGGGAACGCCGCCCATGTTTTACCACAACAACGGGGATGGCACCTTCTCCGACTGGACGGAGAAGGCCGGCTTCCTGCATGGCCTGGAACCTGAGAAGGCGAAGGCGCTAGGCGTGGCCGAGCTCGACTATAACAACGACGGCTGGCCGGACGTCATGGTCACCGTCGACACCGAACGCAATCTGCTCTACGAGAACGAGGGCGACGGCACGTTCAATGAAATAGGAGTAAACAGCGGCATCGCATTCGACCTTACAGGCCGGGCGCGTGCCGGGATGGGCGTCGATATCGGCGTAGTGGACAGCTCGGGGCGGCCTTCCATTTTTGTGGGCAACTTTTCGAGCGAAACCGTATCTGCGTTTAAGGATGTGGGCAGCGGACTGTTTGTGGACCGCGCCGCCGCCGCTAGGCTCGGACAGGCGACCATGCCCACCCTGACGTTCGGCCTCCTGCTGTTCGACCTCGACCTGGATACCGACCTCGATCTCTTGCTCGCGAATGGGCACGTGCAGGAGCACATCGCAAAGCTCACGGAAGGCGTAACCTTCGAGGAGAAGCCGCAGTTGTTCTTAAACCGTGGAAACGGGATCTTCGACGAGGTGAAGCAGGAGCGTGGCCCCTTGTCGCTTCCGATGGTCGCCCGCGGCGCTGCCTACGCCGACTACGACCGGGACGGCGACCTCGACGTGCTCGTCACCGAGAACGACGGCCCGGCCCACCTCTGGCGCAACGACCTCCAGGGTGGGCACTTTCTGCGGGTACGGCTGCGCGGGACGAAGAGCAACCGCGACGGGATCGACGCGCGGGTGCTGGCGAGGGTGGGCGCCTTGCAGATGGAGCGGCGGGTGCGTACGGGGTCGAGTTACCTGTCGCAGAGCGAGAAGGTGGTCACGTTCGGGTTGGGAGAGCACGAGGAGGTGGACACGCTGGTAGTGGAGTGGCCGAGCGGTTTGGTGGAGCGTTTCGAGGGTGTGCAGGGGAATGAGGAGGTGTTGCTGGTGGAGGGGACGGGTCGGCTGGAGCCGGTGCCGATGGCCGCTGCTGCCACGGAAAGAGAACTGGCCGAAGTGAAATAGCCTCCTGAACGATGC
>DASSAV010000544.1:0-2623 GCA_035699265.1 Rhodothermales bacterium | reverse complement strand
CAATTCCGGGACGATCTGCGGTGGTGGATCAAAACTGAACGCACAACGGCTCTTCGGGTACTCGATCTGGTTGAGGCGATACTGCGCGATCCGTTCAATGGCATCGGGAAACCAGAGCCGCTTAAGCACCTCGGTCCGGGTGTGTGGTCCAGGAGACTGACACGGGAGCACCGCCTCGTTTATCGCGTACAGGGGGACCGGGTGTATTTCTTGCAGGCGCGGTATCATTACTGATCTCCGACTTCCGAATACCTGAACACGCCTGCCGTACATGCTCAGGTCCCTTTATATCCGTGATTACGCTCTTATTGAGGAGCTGGATGTCGAGTTCGACAGTGGGTTGAACATCATCACGGGCGAGACCGGCGCAGGGAAGTCGATCCTCATCGGCGCCCTCAAAATGATCCTGGGCGAGCGTGCTTCCACGGAAGTCGTACGCACCGGCGCTCGGAAGGCCGTCATAGAGGGCACATTCGACGTGGCGGACAACCCCGCCATCCGCACGCTCCTGGAGGCCAATGAGGTTGAGCCGCAGCCGAGCATCATCCTCAGGCGCGAGATCAGCGGCACCGCCAGCCGGGCGTTCATCAACGACACCCCCGCCACCGCCCAACTCTTGCGCGACGTGGCGAGCAACCTCATCGACCTGCACGGCCAGCACGAGCACCAGTCGCTCCTGAAGACGGAGATGCACCTGGAGATGCTGGACGGCTTCGGCGCCCTGGGCGGGCTGCGAGAAGCCTATCGCGAGCAGTACGAGGTCGTAGAAGGTCTCATCAGCGAGCGGAAGAAGCTTGTGGCCCGAGAGCGCGAGCTGAGGCAACAGAAAGAACTCTACGAGTTCCAGATCCAGGAGATCGACCGCGTGAACCCTCGGGAGGGGGAGGAGGACGAGTTAGAGGCGGAGCGCAGCATCCTCGAAAACGCCGAGCACCTCTACGAGGCTACCGCCGGGCTGTTCGAAGTGCTGTATGAGTCGGATGCGGCCGTGAACGACCGCCTCGTCCGCGCGCGGAACGAGATGGAGGATCTGGCGCGGATCGACAAGTCTTTCGAGGAGCAGCTTAATGAGATCACGAGCGCCCAGATCATCGTCTCGGAAGTGGCCAAGTTCCTGCAGGACTACAATGCGCGCATCGAGTTCAACCCGGAGCGGCTGGAGGAAATCCGCGAGCGGCTGGGCGAGCTTGAACTGCTGAAGCGCAAGTATGGCGGAACCCTGGAGGCCGTCATCGCCCATCGCCAGGAGATCGGGGAGGCCTACGACCTGGCCGCCGATTTCGAAGGTGCCATCCAGCGGATGTCAGGTCAGATCGTAGCAGCACAACAGGATCTCTCCCATGCGGCGGAGCGCCTCTCGGCCCAGCGGCGTGAAGTGGCGGAGCGGATCGAGAAGTCCATCGTGGCGGAGCTTTCCCGCCTCGGCATGCCGCACAGCCGCTTCGAGGTTCATATCGAGCAGCAGTCTGACCCTGAAGGATGGATCTCACGGGCTGCACCCGGACGCCAGCCGGAACGATTCGCTGCCTTTCCGACGGGCATGGACCAGGTCGAGTTCTTCATCTCTGCCAATCTGGGCGAATCGCCCAAGCCGCTGGCACGGGTCGCTTCCGGCGGCGAAATCAGCCGTATCATGCTGGCCCTTAAAACCGTCCTCGCCAGGAGCGAGCGGCTGCCGATCCTGGTCTTCGACGAAATCGACATCGGCATTTCGGGCGCCGTCGCGCGCAAGGTGGGCGATGCCATGCACGACCTTGCCCGGTATCATCAAATCGTCGCCATCACACACCTGCCCCAGATTGCGGCCCTCGGCGACGTGCACTTCGTGGTCGAGAAGTACGTCGAGAATGGACGAACCAGGACCGACATCCGCCGGCTGGAGGGTACGGATCGAGCCGCCCAGGTAGCCCGCCTAATCAGTGGGGCCGAGGTGACCGAAGCCGCCCTGGAAAGCGCCCGGCAACTCATGGCAAAGCCCCAGGGGTAGATCGTCCTCGTCGGAATGGCCTACTCTAAAGCTCCTCTTCGGTGATTCCGGCCAGATTCATCAGGTGCTTCCAGAGGCCGATCTTCAATGGCTTGTTGCCATGTATCGGAAGAGAGATACGCGCCGGGTTGCCTGCCTTCATATATACGTGCTGGCTACCCTTAATGCGCTTCAACTCCCACCCGTGCCGCTCCAGGAGCCGGGCGAATTCTTTTCCTGAAACGGCCTTCACACCGCGATCTCCAGGACGCTGTCGTCTTCTGAAAGATCGTAGTCGTCCGCGTCAGCCGAAAGGCAGGCTTCCAGAGCCTCGTGAAGATTTCGGAGTAACTCTTCGTATGTATCGCCTTGCGTTACGCATCCGGGGACGGCCGGCACTTCCGCCCAGTATCCGCCTTCCTCGGCCTTGTGGACGATCGCTCTGATCTTCATGGCCTCGCGTTTCTGTAGGAGGTTAATGCCCGGAGTAACGCTTCTCTGGGAAGAAGGTTTGCAGACGGTATGCAGTCATTCAAAGATAGAGGGTGCGCATCATTGCCGAGCATGAGGTATACTTATATCCGCGTCATGTCAGGCAAAATCGCTCAACACCAACAACCAGATCGCCACCATGTCGGACCATTCCACCTCTCGCCG
>DASSAV010000543.1:0-4319 GCA_035699265.1 Rhodothermales bacterium | reverse complement strand
CCGTGAGGAGGGATGGGACGGCTTCTTTACGGATTCGGCGCAACATCGGGGCAGGAGTGCGGTGTACCATATCGGAGTTGGCCACGACACTCTGCTGACCGAAAAACAACCGTGGACGATACTCGACTTCGTTGTAGATATGGAAGCCGTCATCGCAGGGCCGACCTCCAGTAAGGAGGCTATCATACACCCAACCGAGGACCTGCTGAGCCGTTACCGCTCCGTACGGGGATTTACCGAATCCCTGTGCGAGCCGCTCGTGGATGAGGACTACGTCGTGCAGACGATGGACGACGTAAGTCCCACGAAATGGCACCTCGCGCACGTGAGCTGGTTCTTTGAAACCTTCGTCTTGGCGCCCCACGCCGCGTCCTACCGGCCGTTTCATCCGGCGTATGCATACCTGTTCAATTCCTATTACGTACAGGCTGGCGAGCGTCATTGCCGGGACAAGCGCGGCTATCTTTCCCGTCCGACCGTCCGTGAGGTGTACCGGTACCGGGCGTACGTGGACGAGCACGTGCAGGAGCTGCTGGCGACGGCAGACGAGGTATTGCAAAACGAGATTGCGCCACTCGTGGAGATCGGCCTGAACCACGAACAGCAGCATCAGGAGCTGTTGTTGACGGACATCAAGCACGTCTTCTCCGTTAATCCGCTGCGTCCTGTCTATCGTCCTTTCAAGCCGGCCCCGGCAGGAATCTCCTCCGGGCTTAGGTGGATGTCGTTTGATGAGGGCGTGTACGAAGTCGGCCACGAAGGTAGTGCTTTCGCCTACGACAACGAGGGTCCGCGTCACCGCGTGTACCTGAATCCGTTTCTGCTGGCCAGCCGCCCGATAACCAATCGGGAGTATCTCGCTTTCATGGAAGACGCCGGGTATCGGCGCCCCGAACTATGGCTGTCGGAGGGTTGGAAGCGCGTCCAGGAAAAGGACTGGGAGGAGCCGTTTTACTGGGAGCGCCGCGACGGAGCCTGGTACACCTATACGCTGGCCGGCCTCCGCGAGGTAGATCTGGACGAGCCAATCTGCCACGTCAGTTACTTTGAAGCCGACGCCTATGCGCGCTGGGCAGGCGCGCGTCTCCCAACGGAAAACGAGTGGGAGATTGCCGCGAGGGAAGAAGCGCCGGGGGGCAACTTCGTGGAGCGGGGGCACTATCACCCCGTACCGCCGGGCGCTAACGACGACGGGTCCGGCTTCTACGGAAACGTCTGGGAATGGACGCGCAGTCCGTACGCCCCTTATCCGGGCTATAGGCCCGACCCCGGCGCGCTCGGCGAGTATAACGGCAAGTTCATGTGTAACCAGTTTGTCCTGCGAGGCGGTTCCTGTGCCACTTCCGTTACCCACATCCGGCCGACGTATCGCAACTTCTTTCCACCGGATGCTACCTGGCAGTTTACAGGGTTCCGGCTGGCAAAGGACGTTTGGTAGAGGACCGTATGCATCTGGCACAGCGACTCCCGAGCGACTGCCCGTCGGACGATGTCCTATTGCGGGAGGTTATCGATGGGCTGGGCCGTCCCCAGAAGTCGCTCCCATCCAAACTATTGTACGACGAGTACGGCTCGCAGCTCTTCGACCGGATCTGTGAGTTGGAGGAGTATTATCCGACACGTACGGAAACACAGATCCTGAAGGACAATCTACCGGAGATCGTTTGCCGTTTCGGGCCAGATTGCCTTCTGGTCGAGTTTGGAAGTGGAAGTAGCACGAAGACCCGGCTTCTGCTCGACCGTGCCGCAGACCTGTACGGTTACGTGCCCGTCGACATATCGGGCGACCACCTGGCCGCCACCGCGGCGGAGCTTGCGGCGGCCTATCCGCACCTGCGTGTATTCCCTGTTTGCGCCGATTACACACAGGATGTCTCGATTCCCCGGTTATCGCCGCCGCCCGTGCGAACGGTGGTCTTCTTTCCCGGCTCCACCATCGGCAACTTCACCCCGGAAGAGGCCGCTCAGTTTCTCCGGCGCATCCGCCGCCTGTGCGGACCTGAAGGCGGCTTGCTTATCGGGGTCGATTTGCAAAAGGACGTGGCTGTACTGGAACAGGCCTACAACGACGCCCAGGGCGTGACCGCTGCTTTCAATCTGAACATACTCCGCCACGTTAACCGTGAGTTTGAAGGGACGTTCGACCTTAGCCGCTTTCAGCACCGGGCGTTCTACAACGGCGCGAAGGGGCGCATCGAGATGCATCTGGTGAGCATCGAAGATCAGGCCGTTCGCGTATCTGATGCGGTCTTCACCATACGACGCGGTGAGACGATCCGTACGGAGTACTCTTACAAGTACACCCTCGAAGGATTTGCCGCCTTGGCAGGTGAAGCAGGGTTCGAGACGTGCCGCGTCTGGACGGACGTACGGGATTACTTCAGCCTGCAGTATCTCCTGCCCGCAACCGTCTGATGGCGATAGTGCTCTCCCAGAACGCTGGGTGGGGCTTGCAACGATCTCGAAAGGCGCGGCTCACAGGCTTGCCTGCCCGCGTACACAGTACCGGAACCGGAGCGTAAGGAGTGCTCGGCACCTGGTCCGGCCGTCGTTGTGAAACAGGATAAGGCAGAGGAGGAGCAAATATGGCGTACGAATTCTTTCTGGGGATCGACAGAGCAGGTGACTCCGACCTCTTCACGCTGGCACTCGTGGAGAAGTCCAGGTATGCAACGGAGGGCGACATTACCTATCACGTTCGTCGTCTCGAGCAGCGATGCGATCAAGATGCGTCGGCCGTGGCGGCGTTTGTAAAGGATCTCATCGCAGACGAGCCGTACGTGGGGCGGACCGAGATCGTCGTGAACCGCACGCAGAAGCAGGGGCGAGCTTTGTTGCAGCGCCTGGTGGACGAGGGCCTTACTCCGATCGGCGCCACGCTGACGGGAGGCGATTCGGCGGCGCAGAGCGGCCCCGGTATTGTGGTTGATCATGGCATCGGACCCAATAACGAAGGCGGCTTCATCATCTCGGAGCACGACGTGGTCGAAGCAGTGGAAGAGATCTACCGAAACGGGCAACTCAAGCTGGAACACGATTCGGAAGAGATGTCGTCCATGGCGCATGGTCTTGAGGATTACGTCTACCGGGCGGGAGAAGCTGGTGTCGCCCTCGAACACATCAGCGGGCGCCCTGGCCGCAGGGCTGATCATCACGATCTCGTGCTCGCTACGGCGCTCGCCTGCTGGTATGGGCAGCATCTCTCGTTCGATCCGAGCGAACACTACGACGAGCTCCCCGATACGGGTGCGGTCAAGCGTATGCACCGGCCGGATGTCACGCACTGACTATCTGCGAATGTATTGTGGAGCCCGCACGGATCCGGGATCTTCTCTCGATTCATCGTGTTGCCTGCACGTTCGTTAAAGATAGCCCACGTAGTATGAGCATGATCCACGCCTGGCATGACGTTCCCGTCGGCCCGGACGCCCCGAACGTCATCAATGCAATCGTCGAAATTCCGGCGGGGGGCAAGGTCAAGTACGAGTTGGACAAGGACACTGGCCTGATCAAGGTTGACCGCGTCCTATACTCGTCAGTGATGTATCCCGCCAATTATGGCTTCATTCCCCAAACGCTCGGGGACGACGACGATCCGCTGGACGTACTCGTGCTCATGCAGGAGGCCGTCGTGCCCCTCGCTTTGCTCCGCGCCAAGCCGATCGGGCTGATGACGATGGTGGACCACCACCAGAACGACGAGAAGATCATTTGCGTGCATCTGGACGACCCCGCCTTCTCGACCTACAACCACATCGGGGAGTTGCCGGAGCACCGCTTGAAGGAGTTGCGGCGCTTTTTCGAGGACTATAAGAAGCTCGAGGAGAAAGAAGTTCTTGTCCGGGAGTTCCTGGGTCCCGAATCTGCGCACGAAGTCATTCGAGAAAGCATGGCGCGGTACCAGGAGAACGTGCACAACCTGCCGGGTGTGGAACTCTGGCGGAGCTAGATTTTCCTGTGGAGCTTGGAGGTAGGCGAATCCGGGCTTCGCTTTCGCACGCTCCTGCTCCAGATCACCGCGCCAGTCCGGGGGCACGGTAGCCCTGCGCGGCATCGTCCACGACGAGGACCCAGTCGTTTCCTCTGCCTGCGTCACCCGGCGGATCGAAGGTGCGAGCGCCTGAACTACCGAACGTGCTGATGGCAGTGGCGTGCCCTGTACGCGGGCTGAACCACCAGGCCCGCGCCCTGTCGCCGCTCAGCTTGTCGAGGTTCACGGTAACGTTCATGCCGGTGGGCGTGTAAGCCATGAGATAGCGGCCCTCGCTGGAACGTGAGGCCCGCATCGCCGATGCCTCGCTACCTGTATTGCCCTCCAG
>DASSAV010000542.1:0-16273 GCA_035699265.1 Rhodothermales bacterium | reverse complement strand
CTCCACGAGGCGGACGGCATCATAGCCGAGGTATCCTACAGCTCCTCCGGTCAGACGCGGGAGGTCCGGGTGGTCGACCTGCTTATAGGTGCTCACCATCCGTTGCAGCACTGCGAAGATGTTGCCCTGCACCTGGCCATTGGCGCCCATTCCGACCGGCTTGGATCCCTCCGTCTGCCTGGGATTCTCCACCTCGACCCGTTCGCCGAATCCACGCACGATACGGTATGGATCCTTTCCGAGGAAGGAGTAACGGGCCAGCTTCTCACCTCCTTCTACGCTCTCCAGAAGAAAGCCGTAACGACTTCCGCGCCGGATGGCCAGGAACGCCGACACCGGGGTGATGAGGTCGGCGCTCAGCCGCTTGAAGACGGGGACGACACAACGAGTTGTCCCCGCCATGCGCTGCTCGTTCGCGATCCCGCTGAACTCGTCGAAGGTCATGTTAGTGTTGACGTAAAAAGAAAAAACCCACGTGCTCGGCGAGCAGTGGGCTTCAATTACAAGCGCGAAGGGTTTGCACTAGCACATACGCATCGCGTGGGGGCCCACTGCTTTCATGCAATGCCACCACCAGTTCTGGTTCATCGGGACTGTATGGACGTGCGACGTGCTCATGCAGATAAGATAGCACGGCTTGACGTTCGATGCAAGACCTGCGAGGTATCACGCCCGGCGGAGAACAGAAAACGGCCTTGCGAGGATCCTGGAAACGGAAAACGGGTATGTGTGCGGTGTTCGATCTTTCGGACGAGTTCGTTACCTTTCGCCGAACGCCAAGGCAAGCCAGTACGCTACATCAAGTCCGGCCGACGCCGCGCCTCTCATGCCCAAACAGCCCCGCAAACCCTCAGTTGCCAATAGCCGCCTCTGGGGATACCAGCCTCTCTATGATCGACTGTTATTCGGGCTCGCCCTGCTCGGTGTGCTCATTACGGTCCATCTGATCATTCAGCAGGGGAGGGGATTCGACCGGGGCTGTCTCGGTTTTTCCGCCCCGAACGCAACAGAGGCTACGTTCGACTGCAACGCGGTGGTGCACAGCGAGGCAGGGAAGCTCTTCGGTGTTTCGAACGCCTACTGGGGACTTGCGTACTATCTGGTGCTTTCTGTACTCGGGGCAGTCGTTGCCTTTTCAACCGCGGTAAAACAGCTTCGTGTAAAGCAGATCCGGGCTCTTTTCATCGTGTTCGGTTTCCTGTACTCCCTCTATCTACTCTCGTACCAGTACTTCCGCATTGAAGAGTTCTGTGCCCTCTGCCTGGCCTCGGCCGCGACGGCGGCAGTGCTCTTCATCATTCAAATGATCGTGTTCATGAGAAAGCCTGAAGTAGCCCACGAAATATCGACACGCGCCAATTCCCGGCGCGAAGCTCCTCTTTTTGCCTCGCTCGCCATTTTGGTACTCGTCCTCGTCGGGGCGGATACGATCTACTTCAAGAACCTGGAATCACCGCAACAACCCATCGCAGCGGTTTCCGCTCCGGGCGCTGAGGCCGTGCAGCTTACCGGCGCCGAGTGCAAGTATGATCCGGAGAAGGGGCCTTACGAGAACTACAATGAGCTGGTGGGCTTTGGCGATCCCGTCGAGGGCAACCTCCAGTCGCCCGTGACGGTCATAGAGGTTTTCGAGCCGAACTGCCCGCACTGCAAGGCGCTGTACCCTGTGATGAGGGAGGCTGCCGAGAAGTACGGCAAGCAAGCGAAGTTCTATTTCAAACCGGTGGTTTTCTGGCAGCAATCGGTCACGCAGGTCCTGGCGCTCCAGGCCGCCACTCAGGAAGGCAAGTTCTTCGACATGATGGAGCGCCAGTTCGAGTTACAGAACCCCAAGGGACTGAACCTCGAACAGTTGGAGCAGATCGCCACACAGATCGGCATGAACGGGGAGGCGATGGGCGCGCGCATCCAGTCGGGCATGTACAACCAGATGGTCGCAGACCAGCGAGCGAAGATCATGGAGGGCTTCGGGATTACGTCTGTCCCGATGGTCATCATCAACGGCCACGTCGTGGATAGCGACTCGCGTACCCTGGACTGCCTGGGACAACTGATTACGGCGGCCGCCAAGTCGTAGGTTGGCTGAAACGACCTCGCAGCGAACCAGGGGTGCAACCACGATCGTTGCACCCCTTTTCTTTTGAGGGAGCACGCCCCGGTTCCGCGGGCGTCGAATCCTTATCTCATTCAAAATCCAAAATCGTTGCCTCCAAGTCAGCGGGTGCTTCCCTAACTTGAACTGAGGTAAAGGTTTAATCCCCAGATCGGAATCGTCGATGGCTGAGACCAACGTAGCACGCGAGGCGGACCGCCTCCAGGACATGAGCCTGGAAGAGCGTACCATCAACACCATTCGTTTCTTGTCCGCAGATGCGGTCCAGAAGGCTGAGAGCGGCCACCCGGGCTTGCCGATGGGGGCCGCGCCGATGGCGTACGTACTCTGGCATCGGTACCTGAAGCACAATCCACACCATCCGAAGTGGATCGACCGTGACCGGTTCGTACTCTCCGCGGGCCACGGCTCGATGCTACTCTACTCGCTGCTCCACCTTACCGGCTACGATCTGTCACTGGACGACATCAAACAGTTCAGACAGTGGGGGAGCATCACGCCCGGACACCCGGAGAATCACCTGACGCCGGGAATCGAAGTGACCACCGGGCCGCTCGGCCAGGGGATCGCGATGAGCGTCGGCATGGCGATCGCAGAGCAGTTCCTCGCCGCTCGCTTCAACCAGCCCGGCTTCGACGTCGTCGACCACCACACGTACACGATTTGCTCCGATGGAGACCTGATGGAAGGCGTGTCGCACGAGGCGGCCTCACTTGCGGGGCACCTTCGCCTCGGCAAGCTGATCTGGCTGTACGACGACAACCACGTCTCCATTGACGGCAACACAGAGATCTCCTTCACGGACGACACCGGCAAGCGTTTCGAGGCCTACGGTTGGCAGGTGCTTCATGTGACCGATGGGAACGACCTCGACGCAATCGACCGGGCCATTCAGCAGGCCCGTGCCGAGACGGGCCGCCCGTCCATCATCATGGTGCGGACGATCATCGGATTCGGTGCACCCCACAAGCAGGGTACGGCGGTCGCTCACGGCGAACCGCTCGGCGAAGAGGAGCTTCGGGCGGCGAAGGAAAATCTGGGCTGGCCTGCCGACGCGCGCTTCTACGTACCCGAGGGCGTATACGACCACATGCGGGAGGCTGTGGAGGACGGGAGCAGGGCAGAAGCGGAATGGGACGAGTTGATGGCGCAGTACACTGCCGCATTCCCGGACAAGGCGAAGGAGTTTAAGGACTGGCAGGAAGGCAATCTGCCCGAGGGCTGGGAGGAGGTGATCCCGACGTTTGAGCCCGGCGAAAAGCTGGCGACACGCGCCTCGGGCGGCAAGGTGCTGGGCCAACTGGCTCCGAAGGTCGGTTTCCTGATCGGTGGCTCGGCGGACCTGACGCCGTCCAATAAAACGGATGTGAAGGGCCGCTCCGACTTTCAGCCGGACAACTACAGCGGGGCTTATTTCCGTTTCGGCGTCCGGGAGCATGGAATGGCGGGTGCCTGCAATGGGATGTCGATGCACGGTGGGGTGCGTCCTTATGGCGGCACCTTCCTGATCTTCAGCGACTACATGAGGCCGTCGGTCCGGCTGGCGGCCCTCATGCATGCCAAGACGATTTTCGTCTTCACACACGACTCCATCGGGCTCGGCGAAGACGGGCCGACACACCAGCCCATCGAACAATTGATGTCGCTGCGGGCCATACCCAACCTGACCGTTTTTCGACCGGCCGACGCCAATGAGACGGCGCAGGTATGGCGGGCGACTATGATGCACACGGACGGCCCGGTCGCGATGGCCCTCAGCCGTCAGAATCTCCCCACGTTGGACCGCAGCAAATACGCTTCCGCCGAGGGTGTGTTGAAGGGGGCCTATATCTTGAAGGATTCGGAGGGCACGCCGGACATCATCCTGATGGCCACCGGAAGCGAAGTGCAGCACATCGTGGCGGCGGACGAGATGCTTGTCAAAGAGGGCGTCATGGTGCGACTCGTCAGTATGCCGTCATGGGAGTTCTTCGAACAGCAGCCGGAATCCTATCGGAACGAGGTCTTGCCGCCGGCGGTCACGAAGCGCATCTCGATTGAGGCGGGCACTACGCTCGGGTGGGAACGGTACGTCGGTTTGCAAGGCCGTGCAATCGGCATCAACCACTTTGGCGCGTCTGCCCCGGCTGATATTTTGATGAAGGAATTCGGCTTTACAGCCGACCACGTGGTCCAGCAGGCGCACGAGTTGCTCGGCCGCTGATGATCTCAACGTTGGGAAGCGAGCGCATTCCTGCCTGGCTTTCCCGAGGCGATATGAAGCGCTCTATTTCTTCCTGTTGGCTGTTCGTGCCGGTTTTTTGTCTGCTCGTTAGCGTGCAGGCCGCTGTCGCGCAGCCTGCGACCCTCCATCCCGACCCCGGCATCGAACGTCTCGTCGCCACCATCAGTGCGGATACCATCGAGGCGGACATTCGCACGCTCGCCGGGTTCGGCACACGCCATACCCTGTCCGAGACTGAATCGGACACCAGGGGCATCGGGGCCGACCGGCGCTGGATCAAACGGACGCTGGAGCGCTATGCTCGTGCCGGCGGCGGGCACATGGAAGTGTTCTTCGATACCTTCCTGTATCCGGCGGACGGGCGGCGCGTCGACCGCGACGTGGTCATCAAGAACGTCGTTGCGCGCCTCCCAGGCACCGATCCTTCGGACGACCGCGTCTTCATCGTCACCGGCCACTATGATAGCCGTGTGACGGACATCATGGACTCCACGTCCTATGCTCCCGGCGCCAACGACGATGCCAGCGGGACGGCTGCCGTCATGGAGATGGCCCGGGTGCTGGCAGCCGAACGATTCCCGGCCACCATCGTGCTGGCGGCCGTGGCAGGGGAGGAGCAGGGCCTGCTGGGTTCCTCTCACCTCGCGCTTCTGGCCGATTCTCTGAACTGGAACGTCGCGGGTATGATCTCGCTGGATATCGTTGGCAATACCTTCGGCGACAACGGCGTGCGAGACAACCGCACGGTGCGCCTCTTTTCGGAGGGTGTTCCTGCTACCGAAACCGAGCGGCAGGCCCGGTTGCGCCGGGCCGTCGGCGGTGAAAACGACAGCCCGGCCCGCCAGTTTGCGCGCTATCTCAAGGAGGTGGGCGAGCGATACGTACCATACATGAGCGTGCGCCTCATCTATCGGCGTGACCGGTTCCTCCGTGGTGGAGATCATATCCCCTTCAGTGAACGCGGCTTTCCTGCTGTGCGCATGACGGAGCCCAACGAAGCCTTCACGCGCCAGCATCAAGACGTGCGTGTGGAGAATGGCATTGCTTATGGAGACGTGCCCGACCAGGTAGACTTTGCCTATACGGCGAACGTGGCACGTATCGTGGCGGCCTGCTTCGCCAATCTTGCCCTCGCGCCGCCTCCGCCGTCGGAAGTCCATATCGATGCCTCGGGCCTTTCGGTGGATACACGGCTCTTCTGGCAGGCGCCGGATGCGGGGCGAGACCGGATTGCAGGCTACTATATCCTGATCCGGGACACGACCTCACCTGTGTGGGAGCGAAAACGTTTCGTCAGTGATGCTACGGACGTGACCCTGCCCGGCGTCTCGAAGGACGACCTCTTTTTCGGGGTTCAGTCCGTGGATCAGTTCGAACATGAGAGCAGTATCATCTTTCCAACGCCCTCGCGTTAGACACGAATCTGTCGTCTCGCACGGAGTTCTTCGGTAGTGCTTCAAGGTAGCCTCGGTACTACGGCATAATCCTTGTTTCCAGGGCTCCTCTCGTACAGGAAGTCTCCAGTCCTTTCACCCCATCGCCCATGGATGCCCTGCTCGCTGCTCCTATTGGGGCTTTGATCATCTTTTGCCTACGTGTGACCGACGTGTCTATGTCCATGACACGCACGATTCTCGCTGTGAGGGGATATCGCGGCAAGGCCGCGCTCATCGGCTTTTTCGAGGTGCTGGTCTGGCTCTTTGCTGTAGGAAATGCACTCAAGCACCTAGACTCGCCGTTGCATCTCATCGGCTACGCTTCGGGTTTTGCTGCGGGCAATTTCGTAGGTATTACGCTGGAGGGCCGGTTTGCCGTGGGTTTGAGCGTCGTCCGGGCCGTCTTTCGTGCCGACCTTCAGGGCAAGGGCGGCGCAGCCGCAGCCGCCGTCTTGCGGGAACATGGCTATGCCGTCACGGAAATGCCGGGCAGGGGGCGTGAGAGCGAGGTGACGATCCTGGACGTCGTCGTACGGCGCAAGTGTGTTCCGGAGGTGCTTCGTCTACTAAACACGGCAGACTCGACCGCATTTGTGACGGTAGAAGAAGTGCGTACCGTGCAAGGAGGGCATATGAATCCGTTGAGCCTCAATGCGGCGAACCGCAGGCTACCCGTCTCGATGCGGTTCCGCTCCTTCCGGTCCACCCGGTACGCAGTTCCCCGTCTGGACTCGATGCCTCCGGTCGCAGAACCCCTCGAACATATACCTGCCTCCGCAAACGCAGTAGCCTAGTACAGACGCGCTGCTCGCCGAGGCCGAGGAGGGGCAGGCGTTTTCCGGGTGGCGATGCCTGTCACGCAAGAGGACGATTACGATACCGTAATCGCCCTCTTGCGGCTATCTGAAGCTGGCAGGCCCACAGGACAAGAAGCCTGAGCACCGCCGGGTGCGGATTCTACCAGTCGTGCAGATCCCGAAGGTTGACGAGAATGGTGCCTTCTCCCAGGTTAAGCTGGTTTTTTACCGAAGCCTTGAACCACCGCCACCTGCCCTGGCCCGTTCTAATCCGAAGGAGCCACGATGCGGACGCTTTCCCGTAGCAGACCATGTCTGCTACGTCTCGCATGACCTGATACAGGTTTCGACCGTGCACGTGTGAAAAGAAGCAGGATTCTACTTGTTGGTCCGGCTTGTATTCGAGCATGTGCCGGGCGGCAGGGGTGGCGTGCTGTATCATCCCATCTCCTCCAAGAACAAGAGTCGGCAGGTGGGGGCTGACAGGCTCTTGGAAGCGCTTCCGTATTGCAGCAAATTTGCGCGCTTCGGGTGCTTTTGAACTCATCTCCAGAACTTCGGCTACATCCATTCTTTTACCTCCGTAGACTAACGGTGCTTGCTACACGCGAAGTTTACTACATCTTAGCTGGAAGGACAAGTCAGCATACGTTATTCGTATGTAAAGGTGGCGGGCTTGCTCCTTCCAGACAATAAGGCGCATGTACGTCGCCGGAAGTGCTTCGTTCGGCGCTCCCACCAGATTCACTACCTCGTCACAGTGGGATCGTCGTTCTTCACCGAGTAGCTCTCCATAACGTGTAGGTTCGCCCCAGGTTAGGCGTCGCGAAGCCGCGGAGCATGCGGATAAAGCGTGGAAGTCGTGCGTTATAGGCGCCGTAACCAGGTCGGAATTCAGTATGCGCATCGTGTCATTCTCGCCCGCGGCTACGGACTGGATCCGGACCTTCGGCGCCGGAGGGGAGCTTGCAGCGCTTCCAGGCCAGGCCGCCATGCCGGATGACGCCGGATGGCTCGAGCGGGTGGCGCCTGACGTCGTCGTGGTGGATGCGCAGACGTACGCGCAGCCGTCGTGGTCCGAGACGGAGGCGGAGCTCGCTGCCCGAAAGGGTAAACCTGCCGACGTCCTGGTTTTCACTCCGACCACCCTGAAGCAGGTCTTGGACGGTGCGCTGCGGATAGGCAGGGCCATCGGGCGGGGAGATGCGGCAATGCGGTGGATCGCCGGTGCGGAGGCCCGCCTACAATCCCTTCGCCAGCGTCTTTCGCTGCACCGTCGCGTCGATGAGGATTTGCTGCCCACGGTGGTCGTGCTACGCCAGCCGGATCCGCCAGTGGTTGCCGGTTACTGGGTGCCGGATATGGTCGCCCTCGCGGGTGGGAGGAGCCTTCTCGCCGGCAAGGGGATGCCGCCTATTGAGATGCCCTGGGAGGCAGTGCTGAGGGCCGACCCTGACATCGTCGTGCTCGCTTCCGGCGATACCAAGGCCAACGGGCACGACCACATCTATTACGTGGACGGAACCGGATGGCTGGACCTTGCAGGTCCGCGCATTTACAGTGGTATTGAAAAGCTGGCAGCTATCTGCGCAGAGCGGAAGGTCGGAAAGCCTTAGCCCTTGAATCGATAGCCGATGCCGTAGACGGTCTCGATGTAGGCGGGGATGGCCGGGTCGGGTTCGATCTTCTTTCGCACGGACGCGATGTGGCGGTCGATGGTTCGCGTGATGATATCCTGCTCGATGCCCCATACGTCGCGCAGCAGTTGCTTACGGGTGATGGTGCGATCGCGATTCTGGATGAGATAGCGGAGGATGTCGAACTCCAGTGCGGTGAATGCCAGATCTTCTTGCCCGCGCAATGCCTCGTGCGTGCTAAAATTGATCGTCACGTCACCGATCTGGTAGATCTCCATGGGCGCGCGGTCCGGGGGCTGCGTGCGTGAGAGGATGGCCTTTATCCGGGCCGAAAGCTCTTCGGCGTTGAAGGGCTTCGTCACGTAGTCCTCGGCGCCGAGACCGAACCCCTTCAGGATGGACTCCTGTTCGCCGCGGCCTGTGAGCATCAGGATCGGTGCGGTGAAGCCCATCTCCTGCGACTCCTCCAGCACGTCGAATCCGTTCTTGTGGGGCAGCATCACATCGAGCAGCACGATGTCGAGGTCGGGGTTTTCCTTCATCTTTTCGAGCGCCTCTTCTCCATCCTTCGCAGTCGTCACCCGATATCCACTCATCTCGAAGTACTCGGCCAGACCCATCTGAATGTCGGGGTCGTCTTCCACGATCAGCATGTGAAATTGCTCGTCGTTCGTATTCATGAGCACTCGTGCTTGGTGAATGCGGGTATGGAATTTCCGGCATGAGCCTCGTCGGGGGTACCGGCGCGGTGCCTGTGCGAATATATGCGAATATACACGTGTGTGGCGCTACATACCACGTGCTATACCTGCTCTACGTTACGAGTATGACAACGAAGTTACACCTTGCGGCTGCTAGTGGGCCGAAGCACTGCTTCGGCCATCGACGAGGGGAAGGCTGAGCATGTTTGCAAACACGCGGTAGG
Source organism: Rhodothermales bacterium (assembly GCA_035699265.1). Classification (GTDB taxonomy): domain Bacteria; phylum Bacteroidota; class Rhodothermia; order Rhodothermales; family DASSAV01; genus DASSAV01. Next base: position 7,141 of record DASSAV010000542.1, on the reverse strand, counting down.
CGCCCGGATTCTGCTGCTTCAACTGCCGATACCACACGAGCGACGTGTAGAGGTAGGTGCCGTCCCCATATTTTGCGAGCAGCATGCCGCCTTTCAGCGGCGCTTCGCCGGGGTCGTGGGTGCTGATGAGTTCCGTGTAGCGATCGTCATACTCAGTCGGGAAGTAGAGGCCGCGTTCCTGTACCCAGCCGTTCCAGTCCTGCGCACGAATTTTATTTGGCCTGTTGAAGATGGGGCTGGCGGGCTTGAGCAGTTCGATGGGGGCATCCTCGTAAGTTACCCGGTCATGGCTGAGGATGAGGGGGTAGGGGGCCAGATCCGGTGGATTGTTCCGGCCCTCCATGAAGGGATCGCTGCTGCTGGGATTCCACTCGTACGTTTTCTGGTAGTTGACGATGAGGTTGCCGCCGTGTTCGACCCAGTCGAGCAGACGGTCGTTGTAGCGCCTGAGGTCAGGCCGGACCAAGTAGGAGCGGATGTCGACCACAATCGTATTGAGGCCGTCGAGATCGTGCGAGGCGAGGGCTGCGGAATCGAGCATGACATAATCGACGCCCAATTCTTTCAAGGCTCTCGCCATCGTGTCGTCATAGCTGCGGATCACCCCTACCTTGAGGGTGGGCGCCACAGCTACGTCGAAGGCCCGGGCCTGCACTTCTGCCTTCAGGACTTCGCCACCGGATGTCCCGGAGGGGACAAGGCCCGACAGGAGGACGGTGTAGGAGCCCGGCGACAGGTCGGAGGGGAGGTCGATCCAGAGCGTGTCATCGACAGCGGTTCTGGGCGGAACGGCCAGGGTGTACCGGGACTGTGCGAGGATATTGCGGGTGCTGTCGTCGGCTACCGCTATCGTAAGCGGGATGGTGTGGAGGCTCGGGTCGAAGACCTGCGCCTGAACCGGCAGCGCGTTGCGCCCAGGTTCGAGCCTGACGGCCTCATCGCGGAAATGGACGACAGCCGGAGGAGCGATCTGGAGCGGGAGATACCCGGCGGCAACAAGATCGTCTGAGCCCTGGCGGTGCACTTCGTAGATGACCGGAGGATGATCCAGGAACCGGGTATACTGGTAGTGTTCGGCGGGAATTGTCGGGTTCGCGTCCAGCGAGACTGTAAGCATGGCCGAACCGGCGGACCGGCTGGAGACCAGGAGCGTGGTGTCGACGGCGCCCTCGAACGTCCACCGCAGGACGCCGGACGGAAGTTTCGCCGGATCGAAGCGCAGTTCGAAGTTCTGTCCGGGCATGGCGATGCTGTCACTCAGCTCGACGAGGGCGTCCGAGAGCGGCGGTATGCGCCCCGAGTCGATCAGGTACGAGACGTCCGGTGTGGCGGCGGAGTTGGGGGGGAGATTACCTGCGAGGTCTGTCGGATCCAGCGGGGCATTCGTGGCGGAGCGTTCCAGTGTGAAGAACGTGGCGGGCGGGCGGCGGCGGTTGGCGAACATCCCCATGCCCTGAGAAGCGTGCTCACGCAGGGCGTCCATCGCAATATCGGTGTAGGACTTGCCTGCGGGCTGGTAGGTGTCCCCGACCGGCACCGCTACGTCGTACCGGTCCGGTTGCGAGTAGTGGCGGAGGAAGAGGCGCTTCGGCTGCCAGAGATCGACGCCGGGTTCTTCGAGTTGTTCGGGGTGGTAGTTCGGGTCGGCTGCGAGCGTGAAGGCGTCGTAGGCGGCGATGCCAACGGCCTGGTGCTGGCCGTGCTGGCGGCGGGGGCCAACGGTGACCGTGTCATGGTTGGTGAACATCACGTCCGGCTTCAGCTTGCGGATGACGTAGACCAGCCGGGCCTCGACGGAATCGCGCCCGCCCCATTTGTCGAAGGCCTCGTAGGCGTGTTTCGTGTATCCGAAGTCGTAGAAATTGAGAAAACGGACCTGCGTGCCCAGCATGCGCGCGGCGCGTTCCGTTTCTTTCGTCCGAATGGCGCCGAGAGCCTGGTAGAGTTCGGGCCCGATTTCGTTCTGCCCGCCCTCGCCGCGCGTGAAGATGACACTGTAGGCGACGGCGTTCTTTGCCTTACGGTAATAGGTGAGCGTGCTGCCGTCCTCATCATCCGGGTGGGCGGCGAGGTTCATGACGACGAGGGGGCGGTGCTCCTCCTGGGCACGCGCCGTCCGTACCGAGGCGAGTGTTACGATGCCGAGGGAGAGGAAGAGTATGAGTTGCCGACGCATGGCCTTACGGTTCATCTAAAACGCAGTGAGGGAAGAAGTACGCTACGGTTTTCTACTTTGCTCCGCAACCAGGAACCAGAATGCAGTTCGTACTGATATGTACACGTGCGGGCACGGGAGTTACGATCAGGGCGGTGGTAATCGTTATCAGGTTCGTAAATCGATGAAGGTAGAATATGACAGATCGAGACAAGGCTTTTCTCTTTGAGTTGCTGGACACGCCCAGCCCCTCTGGCTTCGAGGTAAACGGTCAGCGCAAGTGGGCCTCGTTTGTCCGCCCGTATGCAGACGCGGTGGAGAGCGACACGTACGGGAATACGTGGGCCACGCTGAACGGCCAGGGCGGGGACCAGGCGCCCCGGCTCATGATCGAAGCCCACGCAGATGAGATCGGATTCATCGTCAATTACATCTCCGACAGTGGTTTTCTGCACATTACGGGGATCGGCGGTTCCGACCGGGCCATCGCCCGTTCGAGGCGCGTCCGTGTACTGGGCAGCAAGGGGGAGGTAAGCGGCGTGATCGGGCATACGGCGATCCACCTTCGCAAGGACAAGGACGACGAGAAAGTGCCGGAATGGCACGAACTGTTCATCGACGTGGGGGCCGGAAGCCGGGATGAGGTGTCCGAGATGGGCATCCGCGTGGGGCATCCGGTCGTGTTCCAGGAGGCCACCGAAGAACTTCGCCCGGGCCGACTGGTCGGGCGGGCGCTGGACAACCGGATGGGCGGGTTCATCATCGCACAGGTGATCAAGAGCCTCTCGGAGGAGGAGCGGCCGGCATGTACCGTGTACGCGGTGAACGCGATCCAAGAAGAGATCGGGGGGCACGGCGCGCGGATGATTACGTACCGGTTGACGCCGGACGTGGCGGTGGTGCTGGACGTGACCCACGCGACGGACTCGCCCGGCATCAACAAGGAGAAGTTCGGCTCGGTGAAGCTGGGCGGCGGTCCGTCGGTTACGCACGGCACGGCCAACCACCCGACGGTGGTCGAGCGGCTGACGTCGGCGGCAGAGGAGGCGCGCATCCCGCTCCAGCACGAGGCATCGTCGCGCTTCACGGGTACGGACACGGACGACGTGTTCGTGACGCAAACGGGGGTACCCGCCGCGCTGTTGTCTTTGCCGATGCGGTACATGCATTCTACTGTGGAGATGGTCGACCTGGAGGACGTGGAGCGGTGTATTCGGCTGTTGACGGCTTTCGCTCGGTCTGTTCAGCCGGGGGATACGTTCCGGGTGGAGATATAAGGCAGAGTTCACGTGCTCGGGTGTTTACGAGTTCAAGCTTAGGTGGATGGCAGAGGAAGAGAGGGGGAAAGGAGGAAAGGGAGAAAGGGAGAGAGGGGAGAAGATGCTGATGGCACACCTGGCACGCATTTGAACGTTTTCTTCTCTGTGCCGGTGGATTCTGGCATTTTCCTGGCGTTTGGGGTGTATTGGGTGGCACACATGGCACAGGTTTTCTGGAGTGTTCGGGTGTTTGCGTGTGATCGGGTTGAGGGTTGGGGTGGATGGCGGAGAAAGAGAGGGGGAAAGGAGGAAAGGGAGAGCGGGGGAGAAGATGCTGATGGCATACCTGGCACAGATTTCCGGGATTTTTCGGTGTGCCGGCCGAATCTGGAGTTTTCCGGGCGTTTTGCAAGGTTTGGATGGCACACATGGCACAACTCTGGTTGATCGAGCGTTGAGGGTTTGCGGGTTGAGGGTCGTCTGTGGTGAGAGCGAGTGGGTTGGCACACATGGCACAGGTTTGTTGACTATCTGTCGTCCGTGGTCAGTTGCCGGTGGCGGGAGCGTGTCGGGGCGGGGATGGCTGGCGGTCTGGATCATCGGGGGCACGTGCGGGCGGTCGTTGGTGAATGTGGATCCGAACGAGGTACGATACGGATGTATCGAGGCGGTGTCGAGGTTATTTCTATAACCTATTCAGAGTTAAAAGGTCGAAATGTGGGCCGAGGAGCGGAGGCGGGGAGGGGGGTCAGGCGGGAGTGCGCATGCGGTGGTGTTTGTGGACGATGCTGAGGGCCATTTCAAGGGCTTGCTCGGCATTGAGGCGAGGGTCAACGTGCGAGCGGTAGGCCCGGACCAGATCGGATTCGTCCAGGCCGCGGGCGCCGCCGGTACACTCGGTGACGTTCTCGCCGGTCAACTCGAAATGGACGCCGCCGAGTTGGCTGCCGAGGGCGGTGTGAATGTCCATCGCCTGTTCCAGTTCGGCCAGGATGTTCTCGAAGCGGCGTGTTTTGATGCCCGCGTCCGTGGTTTCCGTGTTGCCGTGCATGGGATCGCAGACCCAGAGCACGGGCGAGCCGGTAGCCCGGACGGCTTCGACGATTCCGGGGAGGTGGTCGCCGATCTTCTCTGCACCGAAGCGATGGATGAAGACGAGGCGCCCAGGTTCCGCCGACGGATTGAGCAGGCGGATGAGGTCCTTCAGCCAACCTTCCGTCATGTCCGGCCCCACTTTCACACCGACGGGGTTGGCGATGCCCCGGCAATACTCGACATGCGCACCATCGGCCTGGGCGGTCCGCATGCCGATCCAGGGCAGGTGGGTGGATAGGTTGTAGGTGCCCGGACGATGGGGGACGGTGCGCGTCAAAGCCTGCTCGTAGTCGAGGTGGAGCACTTCGTGGCTAGTGTAGAAGCGGACGCGCTGCATCTCGCCGGAATCGGCGCCGCCGGTGGATTCCATGAAGTGAAGGGCGCGCCGGACGTCGTCCACGATGCGCCGATACTCCGCTTCGAGGGGGGAATGGCCGGCGAAGTCCATATCCCAGTTTTCGGGGTGATGGAGGTCAGCAAAGCCGCCTTCGGCCAGCGCGCGGACGAAGTTGAGGGTAAGCGCTGAGCGGCTGTACGCCTGGATCATGCGGTTGGGATCGGGGATACGGTCCTCCGCCGTGAACGCCGGGCCGTTGATGACGTCGCCCCGATAGGCGGGTAGGGTGGCGCCGCCGCGCGTCTCCATCGGGGCGGAGCGGGGCTTGGCGTACTGTCCGGCGAAGCGGCCCACGCGGACGACGTGCTTTTCGAGCCCATAGACGAGCACGAGGCTCATCTGGAGGAGGACTTTGAGGCGGTCGACGATGGTGTTGCTGTTGCAGTCGTCGAACCGCTCGGCGCAGTCGCCGCCCTGGAGGAGGAAGCGTTTGCCCGCGGCCGCTTCGGCGAGCTGCTGTTTCAGGGCCTCCACTTCCCAGGACGTGACGAGAGGGGGCAACGTCCGGAGCTGTTTCAGGACGGACTGCAATGCCATCTCATCCGGGTATTCCGGCTGTTGCAGGGCGGGTTTCTGTTTCCAGGATTCGGGGGGCAATTGGGAATGAGTAATGAGTAATGGGTAATGGGTGTTTGCGTGTTCACGTCTATGGCAGACTCCGATAAATCCCGATAGACTAAATCGGGGCAGGCAGACCGTTGACTGTACGATGTCGTAGGCGGCCGCCTGGCGGGTCCCTGATGCGGGCTGTTTATTTCGTCTTGTCTCGGAGGTGTGTGAACGCTTTTTCCTCGGTAGTGCCGGGGGAGGTGTGCAGGCAGCCGATGTCTTTTTCGACGAGGATGTGGAGGTACGTCCCTTCCTCGACCGCTTGCTCGGCCTCCAGGCTTACGCGATCCGTCTGCGTCCATTCTTCGGCCATCTCTTCGGGGATATACGTCACGATACGGTTGTTGTCCATGCGCGCGGTCAGACGGTCGACCTCCGACGACCGTTCCAGCGCATACCTGAAGACGGTGCGGGGACCAAACGCGGTAGTCGCCTCAACGCGCCCCGTGGCCTGGAACGCGGCCAGGTCCACTCGATCCAGGCGGAGACGAAGGGTGTTGTCTTGGATGCGCAACTTCATATCGTTCCAGGATAGACGACCGTTTCGTCAGATTGAATGACAGCACTCGGGGTAAGGCGAGCAGGCTCCAAGCGGCCCTGGCCCATAATGTGGAAAACAGTTTCGCCACGGGCGAGGAGATAATCGGCGACGATGCGCCGATGGCACCGCCACCATACGGCTTCCGAACACATTATCGCGCAGCGACGCTCGTGCCCCAGCTCAAGGAGATGCTCGAACCCGACGCAAAATTGCTCTGAAAGCGCATAATCGGCGTAGTTGTGGAAGCTCTCATTCGTCCAGAAACCGTTGACGTCCGGAGGTACGGTCCGCGCTTTTCCGCGAAGGCCGCCGAGGGCGGCCACATGTTCATACGCAATCCCGACGGCCGCAAGCGCGTCGGGAAGCGTTTCCTTATTGAACTGCGGGTTCGTTCTCGACCTCGGAATCGTTCTGATATCCGCGAGAAGACCAATATTGGCTCCAGTCAACAGTTCTGCAAATGCTTCGAGGCTTCGGTTCGAATGGCCGATGGTGAAGAATGGATGCTTCACTTTCCACCTTTGCCACGCGCGTGTTCAAGGGCACTGCCCTTGTGGGCCGCGATATGATCGGTCTTGTCGCTCTCGATTTCATATTGGGGATCATCTTCCGAAGCGTGATGCACATGACCCTTGTAGTCAAAATCTCTGGTGTGGATGGCGATGATCGTCCCCGACACCCGGCCCGCCTCGGAGTTCCAGCTTACATGATCGCCAATCTCGAACGATTTTGCCATCTTGAGCCTCTCAGTCCACGTAATAGACTTCCAGTTCGGCGAGCGTGGTAAAGCGCATCGCGCCGCCGGGCGGCCCGATGATCCGCACGCCGTCGCCCCACGTATCACGGAAGTCAAACTCGTACGTCCGGTTCGGACCGGCGCTCGCGTCGTAAGGGTAGTCGGGGGTGATCGTGAGCGGTCCCACATCCACCCATTCGAAGTCCTGCCGCACCTGCACGTGCAGCCCGCCGCCCCCGGCGGCGAACCAACCGCCATCGGCCGTGGTTTCGCCAGGGGTGTAGACCACCCGGTTCAGGTTATAGCGGCGCGTCCACGTATAGCCCCAGAAGTCCACCGGCTTGCGGGC
>DASSAV010000541.1:0-3433 GCA_035699265.1 Rhodothermales bacterium | reverse complement strand
GAAGGAGAGGGGGATGAGTGGATGAGAGAAGGAGAGAAGGAGAGAAGGAGAAGGAGAGGGAGAAAGGGTGAGGGGGACGGGGTGAGGGGGACGGGGTGAGGGGGACGGGGTGAGGGGGACGGGGTGAGGGTGAGGGGGTGGGTTAGCGGTGGGTGATTACGATGTCCCGGAGGACTTTGGCCTCGGTCTGTACTTCATCCAGGCGGTATTTCACTACGTCCCCGATGCTGATGAGCCCGTGCAGGGTATCCCCTTCGATGACGGGGAGGTGGCGGATACGGTAATTCGTCATGCGCGCCATGACGTCCTTGATGTCGTCACTCGGGCGGCAGACGTGGAGGCGGGTGCTCATCAGGCTTTCCACTTTCCGCGCCAGGATTTCGGCGCCGTACTCCGCGAGCCCGCGGACCACATCTCGCTCCGAGATGATGCCTGCCACGTGTGCGTCCTCGTCGAGGACGACGAGCGCGCCGATCCTGTTTGCATTCATTTTATCGGCTGCGGCGATGATGAGGTCGGCTGCATTGACGGTGACGACCTGTGTTCCCTTGCGTTTCAGAATGTCTGCGACGTGCATGGAGGTATATCCCAACGAGTGGCGGTGACGTGACCGAATGATCCAACGCGATCGTTTCGGATCCGATCCCCCCGCCCGGGGCGGCTTCGGGACATCTGATGGGCCTGCGGCGACGTTTGAGCCGGAAGGCGCTTGATATTCGGCATCATTCCACTATCTTTCCCCTGCCCTAGCTGTGTTCGTCGTGCCGCCGCGTTTCGCCGGCTGCTTCCGTGGCGGGGCGCCCCCGAGAAGAGAGCCTGCACATCGACCGAGGATGTCCGGTGTACGAATTTTGCCATTGCTTTTCTGCGCAGAATTCCCGTAACTCCGCGTGCGTAAGCGCTTACGCAGAGCCGGACCGTCTCCCGGCTACCGTTAACTTCAACACGTTCTAACACTTATGCGCTACTTCGTCACTAGAGGTTTGTTGTCCATCGCACTCACGTTCCTGTGCGTCGGGCTCGCATTTGGCCAGCAGACCGTTACCGGTACCGTCACGGACGCCGGGACCAGCGATCCGATGCCTGGTGTCAGCGTCGTCGTAAAGGGCACGACGACGGGCACTATCACGGATTTCGACGGGAACTACTCCCTGTCGGTCCCCAGTGACGCGGCCATTCTCGTGTACACGTTTATCGGGTACGAGACCCACGAAGAGCCCGTGATGGGCCGCACGACCATCGACGTCGCGCTCAACGAAGACATCACGGCGTTGCAGGACGTCGTGGTCGTCGGCTACGGCGAGCAGCGGCGCGAGGCGGTTACGGGCTCCGTCGCCACGGTAGACGCCGAAGACGCCCTTCAGGGCCTCGTCACGGCGCCTACCGAGATGCTGCAGGGCCGCGTACCGGGCGTCAACGTCATCCAGAGCAGCGGCGAGCCGGGAGCGGGCGTCAGCATCCGCATCCGCGGCGGTACGTCGATCAGCGCTTCCAACGAGCCGCTGTACGTGATCGACGGCGTGCCGATCGAGAACGTGTCGACCGAACCCGGCGGCGTGGGCATTCAGAGTGCTGCGGCTTCCCCCCGCAACCCGCTGAACACGATCAACCCGAACGACATCGCGACCCTCACCGTCCTGAAGGACGCCGCCGCTACGGCCATCTATGGCAGCCGCGGCGCGAACGGCGTCGTCCTGATCGAGACAAAGTCGGGTCAGGCAGGCCACGTTCAAGTGGACTACGAGGGCTACGTATCCAGCGCCACGGCGTCGAATACGCTGGACCTCGCCTCCGGCGACCAGTACCGGAACTTCATTCAGTCGCAAGTCGACGCGAAGGCCCTGGGCTACACCGACGACGGCGTGCTCCAGGACGAGGACGGCAACGGCAAGGCCGACGTGCTCGACGCGCTCGGCAGCGCCAACACCGACTGGTACGACGCCGTCCTCCGGAACGCGGTCTCCAACTTCCACAACCTGGCGATCTCCGGCGGGACGGCAGCCACGCAGTACCGCGCCTCGGTGAGCTACCTGAACGAGCAGGGCGTCGTCCTCTCGTCGGGGCTGCAGCGCGTAACGGGCCGCCTGAACGCCAACCAGAGCGTGCTCAACAACCGGCTGCGGTTCGACCTGAACCTCTCGACGACGTACGAGGACAACGACTACGCGCCAATCGAGAACACGGGCGGGTTCCAGGGCGGCCTGTTCACGAACGTGATCTCCTACAACCCGACCCAGCCCATTTTCTCTGATAATGCGGCTCAGGGCCAGGACCCCTATTACGAGGTTCCGAACGCGCAGGCGCTGGGCGTACTCAATCCGGTGGCCCTTGCAAACCAGATCCAGGACGTCGGCAAGACGGCCCGCACGCTGGGCAACCTGGGCATGGACCTGGACCTGCTGCAGAACCTGACGCTCCGGCTGAACGTCGGGGCGGACCACTCGACCGGCGCCCGCGACACGTACTGGCCGGCGATGAACCCCATCGGAGCAGCCTTCAACGGGCGCGCGCTGCAGCGGGAGAAGGATCATACCTCTTCTACGTTCCAGAGCTACCTGACGTATCGCACGGCGGTAGGCAAGAACGCCCTGGAGCTCCTCGGCGGGTACGAGTACAACCAGTACTACACGCAGGAATTCGGCGCCGAGTCCCGCGACTTCGTGACCGACTTCTGGGGCTACAACAACCTGGGCGGCGGCAAGGTGACGATCAAGCCGTACTCGTATAAGGAGTCGAGCCGGCTGGTGTCGTTCTTTGGCCGCGCCAACTACAACTACGGGGACCGCTACTTCCTGCAAGGTGTCCTGCGGCGGGACGGTTCTTCGCGTTTCGGCGCGGGCAACAAGTGGGCGCTCTTCCCGGCCATTTCGGGCGCCTGGCGCATCAGCGACGAGAGCTTCATGCAGGGCATCAGCGCCCTCTCGGACCTCAAGCTGCGCGTCGGATGGGGTATAACCGGCAGCCAGGAGATCGGCAACTACCAGTCGCTGGCGCTCCTGACGCCTGATCCTGGCGCGCGAGCCGTCCTCGGCGGCGCCATCGTGACGGGCGTCGCCCCGAGCACGTACGCCAACCCGAACCTGCGGTGGGAGCAGACGAGTTCGTTCAACGTCGGGCTCGACTACGGATTCGCCCACGGCAAATACTCCGGCACGCTGGAGTTCTACCAGAAGGACACCGACGATCTCCTGCTCACTGTGGCGGTGCCGCAGCCGGCTGTCGTGCCGACGCGCCTCGAGAACATCGGGTCCATGCGCAACCGTGGCGTCGAGTTCACCTTCGACGCGCTCGCGGTGGACAAGCCGGACGCAAATCTCATGCTGGGCCTCGTCTTCTCCTCGAACCAGAACGAGATCGTCAGCCTGGGCGACCGCGACCGCATCTTCACGGGCACGGTCAGCGGACGCGGCCAGTCGGACGTGAACTCGCTGAT
>DASSAV010000540.1:0-2430 GCA_035699265.1 Rhodothermales bacterium | reverse complement strand
CAGGAGGGGGTGGCCGATGGAGCGGGCGTGGACGCGGATCTGATGGGTGCGGCCCGTCTCCAGCCGGAATTGCAGCAGCGCCGTGTACCGCAAGCGTTCCACCGTGTCGTAGTGCGTGACGGCGTGCTTGCCCTTGCCGGGCGCGACGACCGCCATGCGCTTCCGGTCGCGCGGATCTCTAGCCACATCCCCCTCAATACGACCCCCCGGCGGCTCCGGCACTCCCCAGACGATACCGAGGTACCTGCGCTGGATCGTCCGGTGCTCGAACTGGCGGGCGAGCTTTCGGTGTGTTTCGTCGTCCTTAGCCACGACCATCAGGCCAGATGTGTCTTTGTCCAGCCGGTGCACGATGCCCGGCCGGATGGAGGGGTCGCCTGCGTAGCTCGGGGCGGCATTGAGCGTGGAGAGCCCGACCTCATCCTCATCGAGTTCATCCAGGTTTTCCTCCGTGATCGCGTGGCCGCCTACGTGGTACAGCAGGGCATTGACGAGCGTGCCCGTGAGGTTGCCGTACGCGGGATGCACGACCATGCCCGCCGCCTTGTCGATGATGATGAGGTAATCGTCCTCGTACACGATTTCGAGTGGGATGGCTTCGGGCGAGGCCTCGGCTGGCGGCGGGCGGTGCAGGCGGCACAGGATGCGGTCGCCGGACTGCACCTTGTAGGAGGGCTTATCGACGACGATGCCGTTCACCTCAACGCGCCCTTCCCGGATGCCGACCTGGACCTTCGCGCGAGAGGCGTTGGGCAGGAAGCGCGCGAGGTACACGTCGAGGCGGGCGTCCTCACGGTAACCGTGGGGCACTTCCAGAGGGATCTCCCATTCGTCTTCCTGATGTGTTGCGGGGTCCGGCACGGTTCTGCGCTGAGATGTAATACCAGTTCTCGGGAAAAGTGGGGCATTTAGCCCGGCTCATGTCACCCCGATCTTTTCGCGGGATCCCATATACGAGCGAATTGCTGTCTTATGGGGTCCTTCGACTCCGCTGCTAACGACATGAGGTTCTCATCGGGTTTGAGGGACCGGAGAGAATCTTTCATCAGTCGCTTCGCTCGTGTCTTCAATGCGTTGCTAATGGCGCGAGATGTTTAAACGAATCATACCAAATCCGAATGAGCCGTTTCGTTTGGGGGTGTGCTTGTCTGGGGAGTATCCTTTCTTGCTCGCCCAAGAAAGGACCAAAGAAGGGCGATCGAATCGGAACGCGCTGAATCCCCTTCCCGGCGCACACATCGGACCGAGCGGCGCGTAAGGGATGGCAATCATTCGGAAGGTGTGGGGTGTTGCGCCACTCGCTCAACGCGCGGGGATTGATCCGACGTGCGGATCCACGATTCGATGGGGAGGGTGGGTTTGTGGGGCGGTGGCGTGGTGTCATGACTGCATGGACGGGAACCTTGTTTTACTGGGGCTCAGGATAACATGGCGGCAGACGGGCAGGGTGGGAGTGTGTCTCTGCGGATCTGTTTTGAAAAGAGGCAGGCATGGTGCTGGGATGAGGAGGGCGCAGCGCCGCTACGCCCCTACAAATCGGCTCGGAGTTTCGACTACGGGGTGGTTTCGGCGGCGGTTCCCCCGCTGACCACGACGGCTTCGTCCTGAAAAGCCGCTATGGCCGCCAGGGTTTTTTGAATCTCCTCCGGCGTATTGTAGTAGGTGGGCGAAAAGCGGAGCATGCGGTTTCGGACACAGGTGGTGATGCCGCGTTCCTGAAGGAAGGCCTGCACGGCGTCGGCCTGCGGGTGCTTGACCGTGACGATTCCGGAGGCGTGCGCGGGGTCGGGGGTGCCGTAGCGTTCCAGGCCGAGTCCCTCCAGCCCGCGGGCGAGTTCGGCCACCCGTGCAAGCACTTGCCGCTCGCACCACTCGGGCCCGGCCTCGCGGTAGACGCCCAGCGCCGCGTGCAGGGCGGCGATTCCGACGTCGTTCAAGGTGCCCAGGCGAAACCGGGAGGCGTCCGGGTGGAAGGCCAGTTCGTAGTCGAAGAAGTTGTCCCAGTCGACTGGGCCGTGGAGCCACCCTGCGGCCGCCGGAGCGAGTCGTTCCTGGAGGCGTGCTGAGAGGTATAGAAAGCCGATGCCCTGCGTGGCCATGAGCCACTTCTGGGCACCGCAGGCGAGGAAGTCGATGCCGCACGCCTGCACATCGATCCGTAGCGCGCCGAGACCCTGGATGGCATCGATGCAAAAAATGACGCCGCGCTCGCGGCAGAGACGTCCTACCGCCTTCAGATCGGTTCGAAATCCCGACAGGAACTGCACCCAACTCAGGCTCAGCAGCCGTGTCTGCGGCGTCAGGGCCCGTTCGACGTCCTCCAGTGAAAGGGTAGACTCCCGGTGCGGTATGAAGTCGATTTCCACGCCTTTCCTCCTGAGATTCAGGAAGGGATAGACGTTGGCGGGGAACTCGCAGCCGGGGAGCGCG
>DASSAV010000539.1:0-10033 GCA_035699265.1 Rhodothermales bacterium | reverse complement strand
AAGTTTTACGAGTATTATCAGCACTACGAGGAGGGGCTCATGCCGGGCTCGCATTTCACGTTTGCCGGGCCTCATGCCATGGAGGTGGGCCTGTTTTTCTGGCTGTACTACATCATGACCGGGCTCCACGCGCTGCACATGATCATAGGCATCGGTGTCCTGACTGTGCTGGCGATCATGGTAGGATCCGGCCGTTTCATGGAGAACCCGAAGACCATCAGCAATGCGGGGTTGTACTGGCACTACATCGACGTCGTGTGGGTCTTTCTGTATGCCCTGTTCTATCTCGTCGGATCGCGTTAGGGGAGGGTGGATGTATGGCTACACAGCGGATTGAAAAGAAGACGTTCATGTTCGTCTACCTCGCGCTGTTGGGGCTCCTGGCGCTGACGATCGGGGTGGACTTTCTGCCTCTGGGCGGCTTTAATACAGTCATCGCTATTGCCATCGCGACGGCTAAGGCGGTCCTCATTCTGGTCTTCTTTATGGAGCTGCGCATTGCCCGCAAGCTCACGGTGGCTTTTGCGATGGCCGGGTTCTTCTGGCTCATCATCCTCTTCGGCCACACCCTCAGCGACTTTCTGACGCGCGGCTGGGTCGGTTCGCCGGGATGGTAGGCGGGGCCGTTCAATGGGGCAAGGCTGTTTCCAGAGGCTGCCCGATGGGCTGTTGATTGTGGTAATCCAGGCCTAGCAGATTCGCTACAGTCGCGGCGACCTGGTTCTGGTAGACCTGGCTGCCATTATTTACTTCACCGAGCGCCTGCGTGTCCGGGCCGAGGACTGCCATCCAGATCTGGTCGGCGCCCGGAACGTCGGCGCCGTGGCTCGTCCAGGCATCGACCGTGCCGCGGCCGTGATCGGTGGTAATGACGAGCGTGGTTTTGTCGCGGTAGTCATCGTTCGACTGTAGCCATTCCCACAGGCCCCGGATGAAGGCGTCGGTCTGGTGAGCGGAGGTGAGGTAAGCGTCGTACTTGCCCTCGTGGGCGAAGTCGTCCGTCTCCCCGAAGGCGATGTAGAGCAGGCGGGGGTGGTGCTTTTCGAGGTACTGCCGGGCAAAGTGGTACGTGAAGGCGTCGAGCCTGACGGACCCGAACGGGCTGGGGATCTCCTTCTGCAACTCGTTCAGGAAAGTCTCCCGTGGGGTGAGGTCGTCCCCGGCTACCGGCTCGAAGCCTGCATTGACGGGCACGCCGCTGCGCTCCTCGTTGATGATGAAGGGGAATGTATCCCAGGAGCCGAAGGCAGCCACTTTGCCCTGAAAGCCGTCCTGTTCGTTGACGAACTCCAGCACCGTCACGTTCGGGTTCGGGATCTTGTCGTTGCTGTCGATGCGGTCGTCGTGGAAGCCGGTGAGGATCTCGTTGTAACCGGGATAGGAGAACCACATGTGGTTCGTCACGTTGGCCTTGCCGCCGTGGAGACGGTCACCGTAGAGCTGGCCCTGTCGCGCGATGGTCGACCAGAAGAAGGGCATGAGCTTCTGGCGGCGGGTAGCGGGGTCGGCGGCCCAGAAGCGGCTCCGGAGGTCGTCGGGATTTTCGACGTAGAGTTCGTTCCCGATGAGGGCAGAGTCGGCGCCGGTGAAGACCTCCTGCCAGCGCATGCCGTCGAACGTGATGAGGATCACGTTCTCTGTCTTGAGGCTTTGCGCCTGTACTGTTAGCGGGAGCAGGACGATGAGGAGGAAGAGGAGTCGTTTCATGGATGGCACCGAAGGAGAGCGTACGTGAGTGACCGCCGGACAGAGCAATAATAGCAAATCCCCTCGTCTATTGCGGACGCCTCGGCGAGGCGTCCCTACCGGAAATGGCGATGGACGATGCCTGTTGCTACTCGCTGGGGCCGTACCGGTAGAGGTGGGTGAGGCGGGAGGGGTCGGTGCCGATGATGTAATGGGTCCACAGGTACGTGTTGCGGAGTTGCTGGCGGAGGATGCCCTGGTCCGAGAAGCGGCGTGCCGAGGTGGTTACGCTCAAGGGCAGGAAGCGGAAGCCGCCCCGTGCTGAGAGCAGGCGTACGATTTCGAGATCCTCAAACATGGGGATGTCCGGAAAGCCACCTATCTGGTCGAATACGTCGCGGCGTACGAACAGGCCACGGTCTCCGAAGCAGATGTGTCGGAGGGGGAGGCGGGTGCACCAGCTATAGAAGCGGAGCAAGGACGTGTCGGTATCGAAACAGAGCCGGAAGGCGCCGGACTCGGTGCGGGGTGCCGTGAGGGCTTCGCGGATAGCCCTGAGGCCGCCGGGGGGCAGCAGCGTGTCGGCGTGGAGGAACAGGAGCACGTCGCCCGAAGCAGCGGAGGCGCCTGCGTTCATCTGGGCGGCCCGGCCCCGGCTGCCCGTCACCACACGGGCCGTCTGAGATGCGATCCGGCAGGTCTGGTCCGTCGAGCCGCCGTCTGCAACGACGATCTCGAACGGCCCCTCCTGGGCGCGCACGGACGCGATGGTGCGCGCGACGTGTTCCTCTTCGTTGAGGGTGGGGATGACGACCGAGATGAGCATGCCGGGGAGGGACTACCAGTACATCTGTTTCATGCAGAAGACCGAGCCGCCGGCCTTCAGGAACTCGCTCGTATCGACCTCCATCGGCTCGAACCCGGCTTCATTCAGCATCCGGTTCGTTTCGGTGCAGCCCTTCTGGATGAGCACGTGATGGCCGTCCGGGCAGTGGGCGTTGCAGGCGAACAGGCGCCTGGCCTCGTCTTCCGGCGCCTCGATCACGCGCGCGAAGAAATGCTGGATCAACTCGATGCCTTCCGGCTGAAGGGCGCCGGGGTAGATCAGGACCGTCTGATCATTCAGGATGCTGAAACAGGTGTCCAGGTGGTAGAAGTCGGGGTCTTCGAGGCGGAGGGCGAGGACGTGGACGTTCAGGTCGCGCGATAGCTGTTCGTAAACGTCGAGGCTCGAGCGGAAGCCGTAGCCGCCCCACAGGAGATAGCGGCTCTCGTGCCAGATGGCGTCTCCCATGCCCTCGAAGTCGCCGGGCTTTTCCTCAGAGAGGCGGCGAATGGCGTAGCCCTGCTGCTCGAAGAAGCGTTCATAATGCGGGACCTCGCCCAGGCGTTGTTCGGCGTGCATGCGGCTCAGGACGACACCACGTTCGTGAGACGCCGGATTGAGATAGGGGAGCGTCTGGTTCGCGCAGAACACCATGTCCAGCAAATCTTCGGCTCCGGGCACGAGGCTTACGGGAACCCCGATGGACTCATAGGTACGCCGGATGGCGTCCCACTCCTCGACGGCAGCGGCGGGATCGACGGCGCCGACGTTGCCCTCCATGTGAGGATTGATGACGTACTGCACCTCGAAGAACTCCGGCGTGGTCATCAGCACGCGGGTGGGGCGGGGGAGCGGGGGGAGGTCGTCGAGTTTGAAGTCGACTTCAGCCAGGGTTCGGTATAGCATGTCGGTCACCTCTGAGGGGGAGACGGGGAGTCTAGGAGTCTAGGGGTCTAGGAGGCCAGGAGCCATATGATCTCTTCGTACGCTCGTATGCTCCTAGATTCGTAGTCTCCTGGACTCCTCGTTTCGTAGTCTCTCTTCTGCCTCTCACCGTCCTACGTCGCGTTCGCCGAGGCGGAGGGATTCGAGGATGTTGAGATAGCTGTAGTAGCGGATGTCTGAGATCTCTCCAGTTTCGACGGCGGCCTGGACGGCGCAGCCGGGTTCGTGGTCGTGCGTGCAGTTTGGGAAGCGGCACTCCGGGAGGTAGGGGCGGAACTCGATGAAGTAGTAGGAGAGCTCTTCAGGCTCCAGGTCGACGATGCCGAACTCTCGGATGCCGGGCGTGTCGACGACGTAGCCGCCGGTGGAGAGGGGGTAGAGGGCGGCAAACGTCGTGGTGTGGCGGCCCTTGTTGGTCTTATCGCTTACCTCCGCGGTCGCCAGTTTCAATCCCGGCTCAACAGCATTGAGGAGGGACGATTTGCCGACGCCGGAAGGGCCGCTAAAGGTATTGACGTTGCCTGCCAGCCATTCCCGCAGCGTGTCCACTCCCTCCAGGGTAACGGCGCTCGTCATCAGGAGGGGGTAGCCGAGATCCGCATAGAGGTCGTGCAATTCCATCACGACGCCCCGGTCGGCTTTCTTCATCAAGTCCGTCTTGTTGAAGACGAGTGCGGGCGGGATGTCGTTCGATTCGGCCATGACCAGGAAGCGGTCGATCAGGCCCGTGTTGATCTTGGGCTGACGAATAGATTGGACGAGCCACGCACGGTCGATGTTGGCGGCAATCACGTGCTCTATACCCACGCGGCGGCCGGCGGCCCGCCGGCTCAGCCGGTTTCGGCGCTCGTGGATGCCGGTGATCAGGCCGGTGCCGTCCTCGTTGAGCCGCAGGGTGACGTTGTCACCGACGGCGACCGGGTTGGTAGCCTCGTCTTCCGCGAGCCGGAATTTGCCCCTTATTTTGGAAGGCACGAGGCCCTCCTCGGTCTGGACGTCGACCCAGCTTCCGGTGGAGCGCACGACCAGGCCCTCCCGCACCCCGGCAGAGGGGGGTTGTATGGCGTCAGGACCGCCGGCCATTCGCACGTAAGGGATCGCAAAAGTGAAACTTGGGCATGAAACGCTCGTCTACTTGTAGCAGATTAAGTGGAGTCCATTTTAAGCTCTGGGTCCCAGAGAGATTCTGTACTGCTATGACAAAACAACCGCACAGCGAACAATATGAACGTGCCCGGGGCGCTTTTGACGAACTCGGGATCGAAGACAGGGCTGTATTCCTCATCGAGGCCGTCGTTACGACGATGGCTGAAGGGGTAGAGAAGGCCGGGCGTGTACTGGCCGACGAACTGGACGGGCTGTTTCGGAAGAGCCGGGAGCAGGCTTCCGGGGAGGGGGGGCCGTCTACGGCGAAGCCGCCCAGTGAGGAAAGCCGCCCGACTGACGCTTCAGGCGCCGAATCCAACACGGAGACCTGACCCGGTTTCGCATGAACCAGCCTGAACGCCGCATCGAGCGGTTCGAAGATCTCACGCTGCTGGGCAAGACCGTTTTCCTGGGCGGTGCTGCGGCACGGCTGACGGCCAACCTGATCGACCGCATGATCGACCGGACGGCCGGCATCGTCGTAGAGGCGGAGAAAGCGTTCAAGCAGGGCCTCGACCCTAACGTGGAGGATGCCAAGGTGCTGGACGAGCACGAGGACTAGCGGTTGCTTCTTCGCGGCGCTGACGCAGGCGTGAGACATCAGGCTGAGACTTTAAAGGGCTGCGCACGGTGGTGCGCAGCCCTCTGGTTTTTGTAGCACCGGAACCGAAGCATCAGGCTATGATGGCGGCCTCGACGTTGCCGTCTCCGTTGGCAGGCACGGCGGGCCGCTGCTTTTCGTAGTCCGGTATCTTGAAGAAGGTAGCCGGATCGACTGTGGATTTATCTTCCAGCACAAAGGAGAGCACCTCCTCCATCCGCTTGACGTAGCGGACTTCAAGGCCATCGAGCGCATCGCCCTTGATCTCCTCGATGTCCTTACGGTTCTTTTCGGGCAGGAGGACGGTCTTGATGCCGGCGCGCTTGGCGGCGAGCACCTTTTCCTTGATGCCCCCGACCGGGAGGACGAGTCCGCGTAGCGTGATCTCGCCGGTCATGGCTACGGTATGCTTGACGCGCCGCTGGGAGTAGATGGATACCAGCGCCGAGAGCAGGGCCGTACCTGCGGAGGGGCCGTCCTTCTGCACGGCGCCGGCAGGCACGTGTACGTGCACGTCCCAGTACCGGAGGGCGTCGAGCGGAATGTCCAGGCCCTCTGCGTGGGCTTTCAGGTAAGAGAAGGCTGCCTGTGCGGATTCCTTCATGACGTCGCCGAGCTGCCCGGTGAGAATCATACGACCGGTGCCGCGGGAGACGGACGCCTCGATGAAGAGGATGTCGCCGCCTACGGGCGTCCATGCGAGCCCGGTCGCCACGCCCGGCACTTCCGTACGCTCCGCCACTTCGGAGAAGAACTTGCGGGCGCCGAGGTATTCCTCTATGTCGCCTGCGTCGACGGTAGCGGACTCGACTTCGCTCGTGGCAATCTTCCGGGCCACGCCGCGGGCAACGCCACCGATAGTGCGTTCGAGCTGGCGTACGCCCGACTCGCGGGTGTAGCCGTCGATGATGAGGACCAGTGCATCCTCGGTGAGGGAGAACTGACCTGGCTTGAGGCCGTTGCGTTCCAACTGGCGCGGGAGTAGGTATTTCTTCGCGATCTCCAGCTTTTCTTCGAGCGTGTAGCCGGTGATCTCGATCATCTCCATGCGGTCCCGCAGCGGGATGGGGATCTGATCGAGGAAGTTGGCCGTGGCGATGAAGAGCACGTTGGAGAGGTCGTAGTCCAGCTCCAGGTAGTGGTCGTTGAAGGCGAAGTTCTGTTCCGGGTCGAGCACTTCGAGCATGGCGCTGGAGGGGTCGCCCCGGTAGTCGCTCCCGAGCTTATCGATCTCATCGAGCATGAAGACCGGGTTGTTGGTGCCGGCCCGCTTGATGCCCTGGATAATACGGCCGGGGAGGGCGCCGACGTAGGTACGGCGGTGGCCGCGAATCTCGGCCTCGTCCCGGATACCGCCGAGGCTCATACGGACGAACTCGCGTCCCATGGCGCGGGCGATGCTTTTCCCGAGGCTGGTTTTCCCGACGCCCGGCGGGCCGTAGAAGCAGAGGATGGGCGCTTTCATGTCGCCTTTCAGCTTCAGGACGGCCAGGTGTTCGAGAATGCGTTTCTTGACCTGCTCCAGGCCGAAGTGGTCTTCGTCGAGGATTTCCTCGGCCCGCTTGACGTCGATGTCGTCTTCCGAGTGCTCGCTCCAGGGTACGTCGAGGATCCAATCGATGTAGTTGCGGGTGACGGCGTAGTCGGGTGCAGCCGGGTTCGACCGGGCGAGCTTTCCGAGCTCCTTCTCCAGGACCTTCTGGACCTGTTCCGGGAGGTCTTTTTTCTCTGCCCGCTCCCGAAGCTCCTTCATGTCGCCGCCGGAGCCGCCCTCGCCTTCGCCCAGTTCGTCCTGGATCGCCTTCATCTGCTGGCGCAGGAGGTACTCGCGCTGCTGCTTGTCCACGTCAGTCTTGACGCGGGTGCGGATCTCCTCCGAGAGTTGCAGCACCTGAATCTCGCGGTTCAGGTGTGCCATCACCTGCTCGGCGCGGTCGACGAGGGGGATGGTTTCGAGGAGCTTCTGCTTGTCTTCGACGCCGATCTGAAGGTTGGAAGCGATGAAATGGATGAGGAAGGTCGGGGACTCGATGTTCTGGATCGCGTAGGCCGCCTCGCTGGGAAGGTTGGGCGACATGTTGACGATCTGGATGGCGAGTTCCTTGATGGAGCGGATGCGGGCCTGGAGCTCGACGAGGTTTTCGCCTGTTTCCTCCTCGATGGTTTCGACGGTGGCCTTGAAGTAGGGCTCCTGCTGGACGTATTCCGAGATCTTGAAGCGCCGCTTGCCCTGGATCACGATCGACTTCGATCCGTCGGGCATTTTGATGAGCTTCAGGATGGTAGCGACCGTGCCGTACTGGTACAGGTCTTCGGCGGCGGGGTCTTCCGTCTCGCTGCTGCGCTGGGCGACGACCCCGATGAGCCGGTCACCGCCGAAGGCATCTTTGACGAGTTTGAGGGAGGCGTCGCGCCCGACGGTGATGGGGAGGACGACGCCCGGGAAGAGGACGGTATTTCGCAGTGCGAGGACGGGGAGCGTGTCCGGGACGTCGAACGTCGACATCTCCTTCTCTTCGTCTGCCGTAGGCAGCGGGATGCTCTGCTCCGGGTCATCGTCCGACTGGGCGAAAATGTTGTATGTGGTCATGTGGTTATCGTAAGTATCAAAAGTCTATGCTTGCCGGGCTCCGCGCACTTACCTCGCACCGAGTTGGTTACGCACGGCAGGCGTGAGGTTTCGCGGGGCTTTATATGTTGCTCAAAAAGCACACCAAGTGTACCGTTCTGCCATTTTGGCGGAGGGGGGGCGGTTAGTAGTTAGCATTGAGCAATTGACAGTTATCGGAAGTGTTCACGTGTTCGGGTATTCGAATGTTCACGTGAGAGGCTGGTTGCACGCTTTGCAGGTTTTGTCCGTCGTCCGTTGTTGGTTGTCAGTTGCACAGATTACACGCGGGACGCAGGCGTGTTCACATGTTCGAGTGTTATCGGGTGGAGGTGGATGGCACACTCCGACAAGTCGGGGCAGGCTATTCACCGGGTGACTGGCAGGCCAACCGTTGCTCGGTCCGACCCGTCGCCTGCCGGATCAGGGGAGTCACCCGGTGAATCAGGAGGACCTGGATGGCCGGGGCCTGGCACACCGTTGCTGGTACTTAGCCGCCCGGGCAAGGTGATACAGGATATCAAAGAACAGGGTGCGGAGGAGGTCTGGCCCTATGTAATGCAAATTTTGCGGCGGGGCAAGGCTATGTTTTGAACCTTGTCTTTCAGGTTGAAGGTTAGCCGATTGAATGTTCCGGGAGCGGTTGATAAGTGATACCAAATCCGGCTATACCCATTAACTACGGCTATCGTTGCGAGGAGCCTGCGACGAAGCAATCTCCTGGCAAGGAGCAATAGCTGTGGAGATTGCTTCGCAGGCTGCTCATGACATGAGGTGATTCAGGGAGCGTTCAGGTTGAGAATGGAGCACACCCGTCCCCACACGTCATCCCGAACCCGGATTGATCCTGCCCGATGGCGCAGCTTCCACGTATGCGTTCGCCGTTTCTGAGCATGACTGGGGTGAGGGATCTGTTTAGAACGCGAGGCACAGGGTTCACCTGAACGGGTCCACCTTGAACAGATCGCTCACCCCGCCTCAGCCATGTGTAACCGGAAGCGCAGCCTCCGAGCTGGGCGTCACAGGTGAAGCCGCGAGCGGGGTTCGGGATGACGGATAGGGGGGCTTTGCGGCTCGATGTCATGACCGTATGGACGGAAAAACTTGTTTTCCTGGGGGCTCGCAATGACAGCTTTCTTTAACACTTCTACCGGACTTGGTATGAGAGGGGGGACGGGGAATGGGTGTAAAGGTCTTGTTTGGAATGGGCAGCGGGTCTTCGTGGCTGGATCCGCCGGGCGCGTGAGGTGGGTTGAAGCTGAAAAAGGGCTGGCATGGCGGAGAACATCTTCATTCCTTCCGGGCTTCAGGGGATAGGTAGTGAGTTGCTGGAGGAGGGGCTTCAGGATCTCCGGGCGGCGCTGCTGCTGCTGCCGGACAGCCGTTCCCCGATGGTGGACGTACTGCGGGCCAAGTTCAAGGAGGCGGCGGAGGCCATCGAGGCGGAGCTTACGAGGCGGGGCGAGGAGCTCCCGCAGTCGCTTCCGCCGAGTTTTATGCCGCAGTGAGAGTTTCTAGTGTTCGAGTGTTTGCGTGTTCACGTGTTCATGTGTTTGTGGGCAGCGGGGATTTGTTGGGTCAGGCAGTGGACGGCGCCGAGGCCCCAGATTACGTCGGTGCAGGGGATGGGTATGATGCGGCGGGTGGGGAAGAGGCGCTGGAGGGTGTCGCGGGCGTGGGCGTCGTTGGGATCGTCGTAGACGGGGAGGAGGACGACGCCGTTGGCGACGTAGAAGTTGGCGTAGGAGGCGGGCATGCGCTGGCCTTTGACGACGACGGGACGCGGCATGGGGAGGGTGACGACGTTGAGGGGGCTGCCGTCTATGCCGGTCATGAGGCGGAGGAGGTGGAGGTTTTCCTGGAGGATCGGGTAGTTATCGTCGGCAGGATCGTTTTCCACGACAGTGACGACGGTATCCTCGGAAACGAAGCGGGTAATGTCGTCTACGTGTCCGTCGGTGTCGTCACCGACGATGCCTTCGCGGAGCCAGAGGATCTTTTGCACGCCGAGATTGGCACGAAGGCGGGTTTCGATTTCCTCGCGTGTGAGATGGGGGTTGCGGTTGGGATTGAGGAGGCATTGCTCCGTTGTGAGGAGGAGGCCGGCGCCGTTTACGTCGATGGAGCCGCCTTCGAGGATCATGCCGCCCTCGAAGCGAGGGACGTCCAGGATCTCCGCCATGCGGGCCGGGACGCGGTCGTCGGCCTCCCACGGCGGGTA
>DASSAV010000538.1:0-2674 GCA_035699265.1 Rhodothermales bacterium | reverse complement strand
TGGGAGACTGTTTGGAAAGAGCGAAGCGCGTTCAACTCCTCCCTCCGAGGGAGGTGGCCCGCCAGGGCCGGAGGGTGTTGCTTTCCCATACGCTGGCGATCCCTGGGTGACTATGCACAATCGTTTCCGAGAACTGGTATTCTACCGGACTTGGTATAGTCCTGCACAGAGCGTGAGTAACGGAACCCAAAAACGAAAAAGCCCCGCCGTAGGGCAGGGCTCTTTCGTTTCAAGCAGAGTGCGGTCCGGTCAATACCCGGGGTTCTGTGGCATCAGGTTCGGGTTGGCGTCGATCTGCGACTGTGGGACCGGGAAGAGCAGCACGTGCGAGTCTGTAGCCAGAGGCACGGTAGCCGCACCATAATAGGCGGTTTGCCCCGGCTCCTTTTCCCACCAGCCCCGCGTGAACTGGCCGAAACGGATGAGGTCCTGCCGGCGCTTGCCCTCGTAGAAGAGCTCGTGCAAGCGCTCTTCGAGGATCGCCGTCCGAGCCGCCTCCACCGACGTGATCCCCGTCAGCGGTGCAGGCGGATCGTAGACCTTCGAGCGGATCATGTCGTTGATGAGTTGGATGGCCGGACCCGTCTGCCCCAGCTCGTTCATCGCCTCTGCCTTGATGAGGTACATCTCCCCGAGGCGGAAGAGCGGGTAGTCGTTCCCGAAGTTGGACTCGAAGTGGTCCGGATCGAAGGAGAGCTTCATGATCCGGACGCCTTCGCCTTCGGTGGCGCTCTGGATGTCGCTGATCTCCGGCGTGAAAACGAGCGGGTTCCCCTGGCGGTCCGTCACGGGCTCGCCGGTATCCAGGCTGACCTGCGGGCCGACCAGGAAGATGCCCGTGCGCGCATCCGCGTCGTCGAAAGAGTAATATGACTCCGCGAGCGCTGCCCATCCGTTCCACGGGCTCGGGGTCATCTGGTTGTAGTGGAGCGTCTTTAGCGGGAAGTTCTCTCCGAGGCCGTCCACCGCCAGGAAGCCGACCGCCAGGATGTGGTCCGGCGAGCCGGCATTGTTCGGGGCGAAGCTGGAGGCCCAGTCGTCCGGCAGGTGGTACAGACCGGAGTCGAGGATCCGGTCGACTGCGTCGATCGCCTTCTGGCACGTGCCCGCGTCCTTGCAGGAGTTGTAGGATTGCACGTTGATCTCGTCCGAGTTCTTCGTGAACACGGCCGCGTTCAGGTACATGTTGGCCAGGATCGCGTCAGCAGCGCCCTTCGTCATGCGGCCCGTATTCGCCGCGTCCCACGAGTCGGGAAGGTCGGGGTAAACAGCGAGTAGCTCGGATTCGACGAAGGCGAAGACCTTGTCGCGCGACTCGCGATGGGGCAGGTTCTTCGGGTCGACCGTGAACTCGCCGGGCTCGTCGCCGATGATCGGCACGGGGCCGAACCAGTCCATCAGCTCGTAATAGAAGAGTGCGCGCAGGGCTCGGATCTCCGCCGTCAAGGGCCCCTTGTTCGGGACGTCGGCCGTCTCCAGCGTTTCCAGCAGGCTGTTGGCCCGCGCGACGCCCGTAAAGGCGTCGTTCCACGTGCTGCTGAAGTAGTCGTTGGTGGGGTCCCACGTGTGCTGGTGGGCTTGGAGCCACTTGCCACCGTCGAGCCAGTCCTGGCCGCGGACGGGGATGACTGCCTCGTCCGAACTCAGTTCGCTGATTTCCTGGTAGCTGCCCGTGAGGGTGCGCATCTGGGCGTAGATCGGCGCTACCGCCGCCAGGATTTCCTCCGGCGTGCGGTAGAAGTTCTCTGCCGTCACGGAGCCGTAGACCTGTTCGTCCAGGTCTGTGCACCCGTTTAGTGAGAAGGCGAGCGGCACAGCGACCAGGAGCGCGCCGAGAGCGCCCGTGAGGATTCGCTTTTGCCTGGTGAACGTGTTCATGATCTGCCTCTAGAGTGAGATGATTTCAAAGTTGGTCAGGCCGTTTCGTCAGAAGCCGAGATGTACACCTACCGTGAACGTGCGCGGGCGCGGGTACCGCATGTAGTCGATGCCCCGCGCGGCCAGGCCGGCGTCGCCCGTGTTGACTTCAGGATCGATGCCGTCGTAGGGGGTGAGCACGAACAGGTTCTGGGCCGACACGTAGATACGGGCGCTTCGGACTGTGCTCGTCAGGCTGGCCAGGTTGAGCCGGTAGCCGAGGGTCAAGTTGTCCAGGCGAAGGAAGGAGGCGTTCTCCACCCAGCGCGAGGAGAACGTGGCTGCCTCTCTGAGCGCGTCCGGGTCGGTGAGGGCCTCGGCCAGGAAGTTCTGGCCCTGTACCGCCGAGCTCTTGCTCTGGTAGACCAGCGCCGTGTTGTTGAAGATCTCGCGCCCGAACTCGCCCCGGAGGAACATATTGAAGTCGAAGTTGCCCCAGTTCGCTCGCGTAGAGAAGCCGAGCGTCCAGTCCGGCAGCGGCGACCCGAGGAAGGTACGATCTCCCTCGTCGGGGGTACCGTTGCCGTTAAGATCCTGGAACTGCTGCTTTCCATTCTCGTCGACGCCGGTGAAAATATACCCGTAAAACGTCGGCACCGCGTGGCCGGGCGTCAGGATCAGCGAGTTCACGTCCGACTGGCCGCGTCCGCTGACCGTGCCCGTGAAGATGCGGTCGCGGTCGCCCAGGCTGACGATCTCGTTCTGGTTCGAGGAGAAGACGAGGCCCAGCATGAGATTTGCGTCCGGCTTGTCCACC
>DASSAV010000537.1:0-2177 GCA_035699265.1 Rhodothermales bacterium | reverse complement strand
AAGGGCGGACCTGCTGGCCGAAGGGCTCGTGCGGTCGGTTACGCTCGGCGTCGGCCAGTTCTGCACCAACCCCGGCCTGATCATCGTTCAGGACTGCCCTGCGTCGGGCCGATTCATCGAACGGCTGGCGGACGGCATCCGGGAGGCCCCGTGCGGGGCCATGCTGTACCCCGGCATTCAGCAGGCGTTCGAGGAGGGCATTGCGCGGATGAGGGCCTTTCCGGGTGTCACGGTACTGGCCCAATCGCCTCTAAAGGAGGGGGCTGCTTCCGGGGTGTTGTTGCAGGTAGACGCCCCTACGTTCCTGACGCATCCCGAACTACAGAACGAGGTGTTCGGCCCGTCCAGCCTGGTCGTAACGGCCGGGGATGGCGCCGGGTTGGAGGCGGTCGCAAGCGCGCTGGAAGGACAACTCACCGCCACCATCCACGCCACAGAGGAGGATCTCATCCGGCATCGCAGGCTGGTGGGGATACTTCAGCGCAGAGTAGGCCGCCTCATTTTCAACGGCTACCCGACGGGCGTGGAAGTCGGACCGGCCATGCAGCACGGCGGGCCGTACCCCGCCACGACCGACGCGCGGACCACGTCGGTCGGCACAGCGGCCGTCTTCCGCTTCGCCCGGCCGGTCTGCTACCAGGATTTCCCCCAACAGGCGCTGCCGCCTGAACTGCGGGACGGGAATGAGCGGGGGATCTGGCGCCTGGTCGACGGGGCGCTTACCAGGGAGGACGTAACCGTTCGTTGAAAGGCGGACGTCGGTCGTGGGGCGCAGTCCTGCCTTGCATGCGGGGCGGCAACCCGGCATATTACCCCGCGTAATCAGTGTATTTGTTCGGGCGTTCATCATGTTCAGGGTGGAGGATTCAGGAATGCTTTCCGCAGAAGTGGAGATCGCGGCCCCGCCTAAGGAGAAGAAAAAGAAGCGGGTCGAGCAGCAGGAGAAGACCCTTCACGTGCCCCAATACCACGTCATTCTCCTGGACGATAACGACCACACTTATGAGTACGTCATCGAGATGCTCATGAAGTTGTTCGGCCATAGCATGGCGACGTCTTTTCGCATGGCGTGCGAAGTGGACCTGGCCGGCCGCGTCATCGTGGACACTTGCCACAAGGAGCGGGCGGAGCTCAAGCGGGACCAGATCCACGACTATGGCGCGGACTGGCGCATCTCTCACTGCAAAGGCTCCATGTCCGCGACTGTTGAGCCGGTCTGTTGATAGGAAAACGACCGCAGACCACTGACCGTCGACCGCCGGACAACCGGTAGCACTTCTCTGCAGACATACCAGATCCGGATGAACAGCTTTGTTTGTGGGCGAGATGCAAACCACCCCGGCCCCGGTGGGCCACCCTTATTACTTGCGTCAGTCACTTCGCTTTTGTCCTTCGGTCAGTCGACTTCGGTTCTAGTCTGATCTGCATCGGGACAGGCCCCCGGATAAACTGGACCGGGGCAGGTGGTGGTTCGGGGGTGTGCTTTTCCGGGGGATGTCCTTTCTTGCTCGCCCAAGAAAGGACCAAAGAAGGGCGATCGAATCGGAACGCGCTGAATCCCCTTCCCGGCGCACGGATCGGACCGAGCGGCGCGTGAGGGTTGGGCGGCAGGTCGGGACTGTTTCGGTGTTGCGCCACTCGCTCAACGCGCGGGGATTCATCCGGCGCGCGGATCCACGATTCGATGGAGAGGGTGGGTTTGTGGGGCGATAGAGTGGTGTCATGACCGTACGGACGGAAAACTTGTTTTCCTGGGGGCTCGCAATGACAGTTTTCTTTAGCTCCACTACTTGATTGGAATTAGCGGGTGGCCACGTCTCGCCCGCTGTGGAGCGGCCGGACCAGTTGGGGGCGGTCGTCGTTGCGGGCGGCGAGGATGAGGCGCTGGCCGTTCGGCTGCCGGATGAACCGCATGTGGCGCACCTCGCCGGTGAGATACAGGCCGGTCTCGGCTGGATTCACCGCCTCGAACCCGCCTTCCCCGTCGCCGAGGAGCAGCATGCCGTAGCTGGCGTCGTACCGGCCCTCGAACGGCGTGACGCCTGAGAAATTGCCGGCCAGCAGCAGGTCGCGCTTGCCGTCCCCGTCAAAGTCGTCAGCAAGGACGGCGTGGACGGGCGCGAACTGCGCTTCGAGTGGGAGTTCGTGTACCTGGAACGTGCCGTCGCCTTCGTTTT
>DASSAV010000536.1:0-2407 GCA_035699265.1 Rhodothermales bacterium | reverse complement strand
CCGCAGCCCGTCGCGCATCTGCACGACCAGTCCGTGCGGTCTTGCGAGGATCTGTGCCGTCTCCAGTGCCCGCCCGAGCGGCGAGGCATAGACCCCGGCGATCGGCTCGCCACTGAGCCGCATCGCCAGCCGCTGCGCCTGCTCCCGGCCCTCATCCGAGAGCGGCACGTCCGTCGCGCCGGCGAAGCGGTCTTCGGCCGTCAGGATGGTGGCGCCGTGGCGGACCAGAAAAATGCGCGTGCTCATACTCCGGTTGAAAGTTGAAGGTTGGAAGATTGAAGGTCGGGGGCAAAGTCGGCCATGAAGCGGTACTTTTCAGGCATTCATACAGCATACGGCGCCTAAAGCTGCCGAGCACAAGCTTCCGTCGGCTTCTTGCGTCATTGTTACGGCGGGCAGGAAGCCTCGGGTGATACTCCTCGGTGTAACAGAGGCCGGAGAAGTTTCGGGAAAGGGGATTCGGGGAAGAGATTGAGGGAGAGAGGGTGAATGGGGGAAAGGGAGGGAGAGCAGGCGCAGCACACGTTCGGGTGTTCGATTTTGTCCAAAACGTCCTATCTGCATGCTTGATCAGAGGGGCCCCGTGATGGTGGAGGGGCTGTGACCACGAACGGAAACGGGCAACACCACGCCCATGAGGGCTTCACACGGCGGGTGCTCATCGTAGCCGCGATTGCGGCGGCTACGGTCGTCCTGCTCGCATTTCTGCGGTCGGTGATTTCGGTTCTGCTGCTGTTGTTTGCCGCCGTGCTCCTGGCTGTGGTTCTCAACGGGTGCGCCAAGCGTCTAAGCCGCCACGCACCGATTTCGCACGGATGGTCGCTGGCAGTCGTCATTATCGTTATCGTAGGGGCTCTCGGGCTCGCGATCTGGTATCTGGCGCCCGAGCTGTCGGCCCAGTTCGACCAGCTATCGAGTACGCTGCCCACGTCGTTTCAGAGTATTGAAGAGCAGTTGTCCCAGTATCAATGGGGCCGCTATTTGCTCAAGCAAACCTCCGCACCCAACGACTTCATCGGCGGAAGCGGCGATATCTGGGGCCAGATCACGGGCGTTTTTTCCACGGCCGTGGGCATCCTGGCCAATACGCTCTTTATTCTCATCGCGGGCGTGTACATCGCCGCCGAACCCGACCTCTACAAGAACGGCATTGCCGCTCTGGTACCGAGCGGCGAGCGGGACCGCGCCCGGCACGTGCTGGATTCGGTCGGGCACGCCCTGTGGAGTTGGCTGCTCGGCCAACTGGTCTCGATGACCTGTGTCGGGGTTCTTTCCTGGCTGGGGCTGACGCTGCTCGGGATGCCTCTGGCGCTGGCGCTCGGACTAATCGCGGGCATCCTCGAATTCGTGCCGCTGATCGGGCCCTGGCTCGGCGCCGTGCCTGCGCTGCTCATCGCACTCCTACAGGGGCCGTCGCAGGTGCTCTACGTCGGTCTCCTCTACCTGATCATCCAGCAGTTGGAGAGCAACCTGATCACGCCTATCGTGATGAAGAAGGCCGTTTCGCTAGCGCCCGCGCTCACCCTCTCCGCAGCCGTGTTGGCCGGCGCACTCTTCGGAATCATCGGTATCTTCCTCGCGACGCCGCTTGCGGTGATGGTGATGGTGCTCGTGCGCGAACTCTACGTGCACGACGCCCTACAAGAAGATATCGGCGGCGCCCCGTCATAATGATTCCATCAGGCCAGCAGGTACCATGCCGACGGGCTCACGAAGCAACTGAACGGAGGCTGTACGACCATAAAGTTTTTAAAAACGGGGGACTGCGCTTACTTTGTCCAGCCATCCCAACCGAAAAGCGACAACGTTTCAACGATTCGCTCCCCAAGCAGTATGGACGCAAAAGATATCCGGCACGAACTGGCCAACGTGAAAGCGAGCTACAACCTGATGACCTACCTCATCCGGCACGACAAGGTGGCGGACCAGCAAAAGGAGGAAATGGTTCGGCAGGTGCAGCAGATGGAAGCGCGCATGCGTGAGCTCGAGTCCACGATAGCCGAGTTGAACGGACCCGATGAAGATCCAATAGCCCCAACGCCCGAGGTATAGGCAAGTTATCAGGGCTCGCGATGACAGTTTTCTGGAAGCCAGCAACTGGATCTGCTATCAGTCGGTGCTTGCGGCCGCGACGTCTCGCCATTCAGGCAGATACTGGCTGCGGGCGTTGAGGGCACGCTGGAGCACCCACTGGCGCTTGGGCGTATCAGCAATTTTGCCCGTCAGGTACTTCTCCACCATGAGGCTCGCGATCGGCCCGGCCGTAGATGCGCCGAAGCCCGCGTTTTCGACCATGACGGCGACGGCGATTTTCGGATGGTCGAATGGGGCGAACATGATGAAGATCGAGTCGTCCTTGCCATGCGGGTTCTGGGCGGTGCCCGTCTTGCCGCCCGTCTCGATCCCA
>DASSAV010000535.1:0-2841 GCA_035699265.1 Rhodothermales bacterium | reverse complement strand
GCGGCAAGACCGCTGCCGACTATGAGGCTCTGCCGGAGGGGGCGCCGTACCAGTTGATCGCCGGGGCCTTCATCCATACGCCCTCGCGCACGATTACGCATCAGCTAGTCCTCGGAGATCTCCTGGCGGCGCTCGCTGGTTTCATCGAGGGTGAGGATCTGGGGGAGGTGGTGGGCGGCCCGATAGACGTGTATCTCGCAGAGACGGATGCCTATCAGCCTGACATCGTATTTATCTCCCGCGACCGGATGGGCATCGTGGGGGACTACGTGCACGGTGCGCCGGATCTCGTGATGGAAGTCCTCTCACCTGAAACGGCTTATTACGACCTGACGCGGAAGAAACGCGTCTATGCGGCGTCGGGGGTGGCGGAGTACTGGATCGTGGATCCGATCGAGCAGACGGTGGAGGTGATGTTCAACATCGGCCGGGAGTACGAGCGGGTGTCCGATGCATACCGGACGGGGCACGTGGAGTCGCGGCTGTTGACGGGGTTTATTGTGGACGTGGAGCGGCTGTTTGCGGTTGGCAGGTAGCAGTGGAGCGTGAGCAGTTGGGGTCAGCGCTGGAATGGATCTGGACAGACTCCCTGTGGGGTGTGCTTTCTAGTGGGGAGTGTGCTTTCATGAGGGATGTCCTTTCTTGCGCGCCCAAGAAAGGACCAAAGAAGGGCGCATCGAATCAAAACGCACGAATCCCCTTCCTACTGCGCACATCGACCGAGCGGCGCGTGAAGGATGGAGGCGGTTCGGAGGGTATCTCGGGCGCCACTCGCTCAACCGCGCGGGGATTCCATCCGGCGCGCGGGCCGTGATTCGACGGGGGAAAGGGAGAGTGGGAGAGAGAAAGAGCGTAAGAGAGGACGAGAGGAGAGTCTTATTGGACGCGAACTATTTCTGAAGCAGGCAACCGGATCCGAAATGAAATGCGGTGGACCCTGGATCAGGTCCGGGGCAGGCTCTTGGAGAGGAGAGGGGTAAAAAACCAACCACCCCCAGCCCCTTCCCTCGAAAACTCGGGACAGGCTCTTGGAAAGGAGGGGAGCTTATTTTGCTTTTGCCATTCCTCAAGTGAATAACCGGATTTGGTATTAAACCGAGGACCGCAGGGGATTTCGAGAGAAGTGTTGGGTTTGGTATACTTCGGGTGGAGCATTCATCTGAAGTATTCTCATGCACACACGGTCTTTGAAGCAAGTCCTGGCGGCGGGGGTGCTGCTGGGCGGGGTGGCGGGGTGTAGTACGGGCGGCACGCTTCCCGGCACGGGCGAGACGAGCGCGCAGACGACGGCATACCGGAGCTGGTCGTCGTACCTGGGGGATCCGGGACGGAGCCATTATGCGGCGCTGGACCAGATAAACAGGGGGAACGTGGGGCGGCTGGAGGTGGCGTGGAGGTACCACGCGGGCGATGCGAGTTCGGAGGGGCGGTCGCAGATCCAGTGTAATCCGATCATTGTGGACTCGGTCCTGTACGGGACGAGTCCCACCCTGACGCTTTTCGCGCTGAACGCGGCGACAGGCGAGGAGCTCTGGCGGTTTCAGCCGCCGGTGAAGGACGGCACGGGGCTGGGGGTGAACCGTGGGGTGACGTACTGGGAGGACGGGGCGGATCGGCGCATCCTGTTCACGTCGGGTCCCAACCTGTACGCCGTGGATGCCGGGACCGGGGCGATGATCCCGTCGTTTGGCGACAGCGGGAAGGTGGACATCCGGGAGGGGCTGGGGCGCGATCCGGAGACGCTGTTCGTGGTGGCCAACACGCCGGGGGCGGTGTACCGGAACCTGCTGATCCTGGGGACGCGCGTGCTGGAGTCGCCGGGGGCTGCGCCGGGAGACATCCGGGCGTACGACGTCCGCACGGGGGAGCTGGTGTGGACGTTTCACACGATCCCCCACCCCGGCGAGTTCGGGTACGAGACCTGGCCTGCGGATGCGTGGACGTATATCGGCGGGGCGAATGCGTGGGCGGGGCTGGCGGTGGACGAGGCACGCGGCATCGTCTATGCGCCGACCGGCTCGGCGGCATACGACTTCTACGGCGGCAACCGAATAGGGCAGGACCTGTTCGCCAACACGCTGCTCGCGTTGGACGCGGCGACCGGCAAGCGGCTGTGGCACTTCCAACTGGTGCATCACGACATGTGGGACCGGGACCCCCCGGCGGCACCCAACCTGGTGACGGTGGAGCACAACGGGAAGCGGGTCCCGGCAGTGGCGCAGGTCACGAAGCAGGGGCTGGTGTACGTCTTCAACCGCGTGACGGGCGAGCCGCTGTTCCCCATCGAGGAGCGGCCGGTGGCAGCGTCGGAGCTGGACGGGGAGCAGGCGTGGCCGACGCAGCCGATCCCGGTCAAGCCCGCGCCGTTCGCGCGGCAGGTGTTCACGGAGGACCTGGTGAACGACCTCTTCGGGGAGCGGCTGGCGAACGTAAGCGACCACTACAATCCGGGCGCCAACCAGAAGCCGATGACGGTGCGGGAGAAGCTGCGCACGGTGCGGACGGGGCAGGTGTTCATGCCGCCGAGCGAGCAGGGCAACATCATGTTTCCGGGGTTCGACGGCGGGGCCGAGTGGGGCGGCGCGGGTGTGGACCCGACGACGGGCGTGCTCTACGTGAACGCGAACGAGATGCCGTGGATCTACCGGGTGCGGAAGCTCGACCCGGCGCTCGCGTCGGCGGGGAAGAACATTTTTCAGATCCACTGCTCCCGCTGCCACGGGGCGGAGCGCGAGGGGGTGGCGGGGATGGCCCCTGCCCTGCTGGACGTGTCGAGCCGGTACAGCATGGAGATGCTGGAGCACCTGATCGAGACGGGGCGAGGGGGGATGCCGTCGTTTC
>DASSAV010000534.1:0-2294 GCA_035699265.1 Rhodothermales bacterium | reverse complement strand
TCCTGAATCCGTCGAATCACGGCCCGAGCGCAGGAAGGAATCCCCGTGCGGTTGAGCGAGTGGCGCAACACCTCCACATCACCGAATGATCGCCATCCCCCACGCGCCGCTCGGTCGATGTGCGCGCCGGGAAGGGGATTCGCGGGTTTTGATTCGATGCGCCCTTCTTTGGTCCTTTCTTGGGCGAGCAAGAAAGGACATGCCCCGGCAAAGCACATCCCCCAATCACCATCTGCCCCGCGCGGCCCTCCTTATCGTCGTTGATTTACCATTTCGGCAAAACCAGCTCCTCGCCTGGACAGCAGAGGCCGGGGTGGTTCGCATCTGCTTAGAAAACAGAACTGTTCAGCCGGATTTGGTATCATTCCCTCCTACGCTCGTATCCTCCCGCAAACCCTCACCGCTCCAGCCGAACCCCGAAGATCCACCAGCGCCCCGGCATCGGCGCATCGAACACGTCCGAATACCTCCTGTCGAGCAGATTGCGGACTTCTCCCAGCAGGGAGAGCCGTTGCCGCCCGAGATCGACGTGATAGCCTGCCTGTAGATTGACTACGCCGTATGCTTCCTCCAGCATCGGGTCCTTCCACAATCCCTGTAGCCCGAGGGATGCCGGTCCGAGATCCATGGCCGCCATCCCCTGAGCCAGGTGCCGGGCGCTCGTGAGGGCGTACTTGAACTCGACCCCCGCCGGCGGAGGGTCCAATTGCGTGTCGAGCAACGCATAGGATGCCGACAGACGGGTCCGGCCGAGACGGAACGAGCGGACGAAGTCGGCATCGGCCTCCACCCCGTTCACCCGCACATCATGCAGGTTGCGCGCCAGGAAAATCGGATCCGCTGTATCGAACCGGGCATAGTCGATTAGATTCCACGTCCGCCTGGTAAATACGTCCGCGTGCAGCGACAGCCCCCCCGTTGGATACAGGCTTACACCTGCCTCGTGCGCCCAGGCCGTCTCTACGTCCAGGTCGGGATTCCCCAGGTTGCCGGTCGGGTGCGCCAGCAATGTATTGTAATAACGCTCGACGTAGTTCGGCGCGCGAATGGTCCTGCCCGAGTTCACGTACGCCGACACCACGCCCCGGCTGAACGCAATGCTGAGCTGAGGCGTGGGCTCAAGACCATAAGCCGGGTCGTAGTCCACGCGCCCCCCCGCACGCACGAGCAGACTGGGCGCGAGCCGCCACCGCGCCAGCGCGAATGCTCCGCCCGACCCGTCCGCGTGGTCGCCCAGGCTGTTACTCTCAATGGAGCGCAGCATCGCGGCGGAGCCGACCGTAACGGACAGCCGCCCGCCCACCGGCTTCGTCGCCTGCGCCTGCGCGGTAAACATCCGGCTCGTATGGCGGTTGGCCGGCGTCTGCGGGTTATACGTATACGCATCGCCGTGCTGCTTCGCCGCCAGGTCGATCCGCCATCCGGGACCGTCGCCCCCGCCCGAAAGCCGCGCCTGCGCCCACAGGGTGGACGTCGACTCCCGCGCCATATCGGACGGAAAGGGGGTATAAAAGTGGTAAGCGTTGAAACGACGGCTATCCAGTCCGACCCGAGCGAACAGCGAGGCTTTTCCGACCTGCTGCGAGAGCGCTGTCGTGGCCGCCCCGCGCCGAAAATCCGTCCGAAGCGGACCGGATGGCGTCGCAACCACCTGCCCGCTCGCATCGCGGATCGGCATGCCGTCCGTACCCTGCCACGTCCCCGCCGCGCTCAAAACGGTCCGCCTCCCCCCGCCCCGCCCAGCCAGCCCGAGTTCGTTCAGTCCATATCTACCCCGTTTGACCTCCGCCGACCCGCTCGCCGTACCCGGTGGAAGACCGGCCTGCCTCAACCCGGCATACGTAAAGATCTGCACCACCCCGCCGACCGCATCGGGGCCGTACAGGACCGTCGCGGGCCCGCGCACCACCTCGATCCGGGCGATCTCGGAGAGCGGAATGGGAAGGTCGGCCAGGAAATGCCCCGTCATGGGGTCGTTCACGCGCACACCGTCGAGCAGCAGAAGCACCCCGTTGAACGAAGACCCCCGCATCGTGAGGTCGCTCTGCACACCGAAGCCGCCCCGGCTCTGTACCTCGACACCTCCCACCGCCCGGAGCAACTCGTCGACCGACGATACCGGCAAGTCCGCAATGTCGCGC
Organism: Rhodothermales bacterium; assembly: GCA_035699265.1. Classification (GTDB taxonomy): domain Bacteria; phylum Bacteroidota; class Rhodothermia; order Rhodothermales; family DASSAV01; genus DASSAV01. The sequence goes on along the minus strand of DASSAV010000534.1, from coordinate 153 downwards.
GCGGTCCACACCGCCACCCGCCGCCCACTGAGCCGGATGTCCTCCGGCAGCCGGGAAGCCGTCACGACGATGGTGTCCGGCAATACTCCCTCCAGATCCGCGCGCTGCGCCAGGGCACTCCTCGTGGGCAGAAAGCCGATGAGCAGCCCGAGC
>DASSAV010000533.1:0-5727 GCA_035699265.1 Rhodothermales bacterium | reverse complement strand
CGGCACACTCGAAAACGGCGGCCGCATTACCGCCCTCGTCGTTCCCGGCATGGGCGACCAGGGGCGCGGCTACATGGACCGCCTCGACAAGGACATCGTCCGCAAGCAGATCGGCGCGGGCGGCCTCATCTATTTCCGGCTGCAATCCGACGGCGAAGTGGTCTCTTCCGTGAAGGAGCACGTATTGCCCACGGATTACGTTAACAACGTCATCCAGCAGACCGGCGCGAAGGCGAGCGACCTCGTCCTCATCCTCGCCGGGCAGGCCCCGAGGGTGTACCAGCAGATGGGCGCCCTCCGCCTCTTCATGGGCGACGAACTCAAGCTGATCCCTGAGAGCGGAGAAGGCCCGTGGAAGTTCCTCTGGGTCACCGACTTCCCCCTCCTCGAATGGGATGAGGAAGCGCGGCGCTATTTCGCCATGCATCACCCCTTCACGTCGCCCCACCCGGACGACATGGCGACCATGGCGGCCAACCCCGGCACGACCCGCGCCCGCGCGTACGACCTCGTCCTCAACGGCGCGGAGATCGGCGGCGGCTCCATCCGTATCCACAACCGGGAGGTGCAGAAGCAGATGTTCGAGCTGCTCGGCATCGGCGAGGAAGAGGCGCAGGCGCGCTTCGGGTTCCTGCTGGACGCCTTCCGCTACGGCGCCCCGCCCCACGGTGGCATCGCCTTCGGACTGGACCGCCTCACGATGGCCCTCACCGGCACCGACAGCATCCGAGAGGTCATCGCCTTCCCGAAAACGCAGAGCGGACAGGAACTCATGTCCGGCTCGCCCGACGTGGTCGACGCCAGGCAACTCCGCGAGCTCCACATCCGCACGGTCGAACCCGAGACACCGGGCAGCGTTCACAAGACGAAGACCGTCAAAGAGCCGTCCTGAGAACCGGGCGACCCATGAATCCCGACGAACGCACACAGTGGCTGGAGCGCATCAAGGCGGCGGTGCTCGCCGTCGAACCTACGGCCACCGTCATGCTCTACGGCTCCCGCGCCCGCGGCGACGCCCGCCCGGATTCCGATTGGGATTTCCTGATTCTGCTCGACGGGAAGGTAGATTACGCCCGAGAGCGCGAGGTTCGACTAAAACTGTACCCGATGGAGTGGGAAACAGGAGAGGTCATCAACGCCATCGTTCACAGTTGGGAAGATTGGGAATCTGAACCGATCCGCTGGACCCCGTTCCGCGAGAATATCGATCGCGAAGGCGTATCGATATGAGCGACAGCGACGATCAGGCGATTATCAAGTACCGGCTTGAGCGTGCACGCGAATCTCTCCTCGAAGCCCGGCTTCTCGCAGAGGCAGAACAGTGGAGTGGTTGTGTCAATCGGCTCTACTATGCATCTTTCTATGCCGTCAGTGCGCTGCTGCAATTGCATGGCATCACACCAAAGACACACGCCGGTGTCCGCAGTGAGTTTAGCCACCAATTTGTTCGGACAAACCTCGTCGCTACAGAATGGAGCATCTTCTATAACGAGTTATTTCTGTCGCGCCAAAAAGCTGATTATCAGGATTTTATGACTCCGTCCGAACAGCTCGTGCGTCCCTGGCTGGACCAGGCCGAGCAATTCGTGAACACGATAAGCGCCCTGATCGACACGCAATAAGATCGCTCCCTCTCAATTTCCTAACCCTCAACTCGCCAACCGATTGCCCCGAAATGCAGATCGGCGCCCGCTCCGCCCCTCCCCTCCTGACCCTGCGCGACCTCGTCGCCGCGCACTTTCCCTGGGAAGCCTGGGAAGCGATCATTGACGCCCATGGCATCACCACCGAGCGAGCGCGCCGCACTGTCCATCCTACCTTACCCGAAATCATCTACCCCATCGACTACGGCTACGTGAACGACACGCTGGGTCCGGATGGCGTGGAGGTGGACGTCTTCGTCGGTACTGGCAACACGAAGTTGGTCGCACTCATTATGACGGATGACCATCGCAGGGCCGACCGCGAGGTGAAGCTGCTCTACGACTGCACCCCCGAAGAAATCTATCTCGTCAACGGCTTCATCAACTACGACCCCAGCCTGATGCAGGGCGTCCTCGCCATGCGGCGCCCCATGCACGAACAATGGGCAAGCACCCGGGAAGCGGAGGAGCCTGTGAGCCGACGATAGAGACAGTATCGCTATTGCCCCTTCCTACTCTCCTGGATTCCCAGGCTCGCCTCCTCAAAGCTGCGAATACCCCGTCGGCCGCAGGATGATGTCCGAAATGGCGGATACGTTATCCTGGTAACGGGGGTCCTTCGCCAGCTTCGCCCAGTCGGGGTCGGCCGAGAACGCCTTCCATGCCGCGTCACGCGCCTCCATGTCGTCGAACACGAGCATGTACGTGAGGTGCGGCATGTGCGAGCCTACGACGGCCTCGCCGAAGAACACTGGCGTGAGGCCCGTCTTGCGAAAGATCGGCACCTCACCCCCGTTGAACATCTCCAGCTTGTTCTTGGCGGCCTTCTCGCTGTGGCTCTCGTACGTGCGCATCTCGAAGATGCGCGGTTTGCCTGCGGCCTTCTGCGGCGGCACGGCCACACCCGGCATCGACTCAAAGGCATACAGCAGCGTGTTCTCCATCCGCACAAAGGCGGGATCGCTCATGGATGCATTGACGAACGCCGCCCCCTGTTCCACGTACTCCTCGTCGGCGAGGAGCTTGTGGGACGTAGTGACGACCGACTCCAGCGACGAGTGGGGCAACAGCACGTAGAGCGAAGGGGCATTCTGGCCGTAGACGACCTGAAACACCCCGACCGGGTTGATCCCGAGCCGGTTGTATGCCGGGATGGCGGCGTTTTCCAGGTAGTCGTGGACGAGCCCCTGCTTGGACCCATACAGCAGGTGGTACTGCTGCAACTCGATGTACTGGCGGCCGTCCGGAGCGGAAACCGGATCGACACCGGCGAAAGAGACCATCGGGGTTGCCGCAGCCGCCCCGGCTGCTGCGATAAAGTCGCGTCGTTTCATGGATCGGAAGAAGGTTGGCTGAAATATTCGTCTGGAGCCCGGGCGGACCGGCCCGGCACACGAATGTAGATACCGGAGAAACCAAAGGCGACAGGGGAGCCGATTTCATCGGGGATTCTCCGGCCCCGGACGGCCCTCCTCCCGATCACATATTACGGGAACGTGCCGACCGAGCCAGATCCACATCCCGCGCTCGTCGGTAATGTGCCCAGTTACAGTGACCCCGAGCGATAACCCACGAGGAACCGGCAATGCGGTGGCAAACGGGCAGGAGAAGCAGTAATGTTGAAGACCGCCGGGGCATGCGGCCAGGCGTAATCGGCGGCGGCATCGGCGCCGTGGTGCTCGCCATCGTCGCCATGCTATTCGGGGTCAACCCCGGCGACATCGGCACGAGCGATCCCGCTGCCGAAGGGCCCTCCGAAACCTACCAAGCGTCTCCCGAAGAGCAGCGGCAGGCCGACTTCGTCTCCGTCGTGCTGGCGAGCACCGAAGACACCTGGCAGCGCCTTTTTCAGAACATGGGCGGCACCTACCAGGACCCTACCCTCGTCCTCTTCAGCGGAGCGACGCAGTCGGCCTGTGGCTTCGCCCAATCGGCTATGGGTCCCTTCTACTGCCCGAGCGACGGGCGGGTGTACCTCGACCTTAGTTTTTTCCAGGACATGCAGACGCAACTCGGCGCCTCCGGCGATTTTGCACGGGCCTACGTCGTAGCGCACGAAGTGGGGCACCACGTCCAAAATTTGCTGGGCATTTCGGACCAGGTCCACCAACTCGAACAGCAGGCCGGTCAGACCGAAGCCAACGAACTATCCGTACGGCTCGAATTGCAGGCCGATTGCCTGGCCGGCGTCTGGGCCCGCAATGCCGACCAGGCGCAGGACATTCTTGAACAGGGTGACATCGAAGAAGCCCTGAACGCCGCCGCTGCTGTGGGCGACGACCGGCTCCAGAAAGCCTCCCAGGGCTACGTCGTCCCCGAATCCTTCACCCACGGCACTTCCGCTCAGCGCGCCCACTGGTTCCGTGAGGGGATGAATAGCGGCGACGTAGAGGCGTGCAACACCTTCGAGGCGAGCAGCTTTTAATGCAGGTCCTTCAGCACGCCCCTGGCAGCAAAATGCCGTCTACCGAAAGGATCCGATCCAGCCGAATCTCGAGGCCTCCTTCCAGCTTGAGAAACTCCTCGGGGCCACGGGTGAAAACGTCTTCGATAACTGCTCGTACGACCCGCTCTACCCCTGCTTCGTCCCGATACCGAACTTCACTCACGCGGCGGTACGTGGCGCGGAGCGTCAGTTCATCGTAGAAATTGCAATCGATGGGCTCGTACTTTGATGCCATGATGGAAGCAGGACTGGCGTGGCGGGCCGCCTCGAAACCTCGCTATCGGCGGAAGCCCGCGCCGATGAACTCCAGCGCACCGGGAAGGCCCGTCCGCCAATACGTCCACGTATGCCCGCCGTCGCGCACGCGGTATTCGTGCGGGATGTTCAGGTCCCGCATCAGCACGTGCAGGGCGGCGTTGCCCTTGTAGAGGAAGTCGTCGTCCCCGCAGTCGATCCGCCAGCGGACCTGCTTCACCTCGTCGGCGCCCATCTGGCGGATGAGGTCGAGCGGGCTGTTGGCCCGGTAGTGCGGCGACAGGCGGGCCTGCCCCTGCAACTTCGGGTCGAACACCGTACGGAAGTAGTTCGTCCACTGATCTTCCGGAAAATTGACGATCTCCTCGTCCGTCCAGATCGCAGCACTGAAGGGTGCGGCGGTAGCGAACATCTCCGGGTGGTGCAGTGCATAGACCAGTGTGCCGTACCCGCCCATCGAAAGGCCAGAGACGGCACGGAATTGCTTCTCGGCGCGGATCCGGTAGTGCGACTCAACGTAGGGGATGAACTCCTGAAAAAAGAAGTCCTCATACCGAACGGAGCCGTCGTAGTTGTTGACGTACCAGCTCACCCCCGCGTCCGGCATGACGAGGATCATCGGCGGGATCTTGCGCTCGGCGATCAGCTCGTCTGTAATCGCGTTCGCCTCCCCGAACTGGAGCCAGCCCGTGTCGTCGTCGCTGTAGCCGTGGAGCAGGTACACCACCGGGTAGTACCTGTCGGAAGTATCGTAGTCGTAGGGCAGGTAGATCGTGTAGCGAACGGACTTCCCGAGGATCTTGCTGTCGATGGTGAGCCCTTCCTGAACGGTGCCTCGTGGATACTGGGCGTGAGCGACGGTTGCGATCGGAAGGAGAATGGCGATGAAAAGGACGAGGAGGACGCTACGCATCGAGTAGGCTGCCTGGATGTAGTTGATGAGGTCGCAAACGGGCACAGGGAAGTTGGGGACGAATGTACCTCCCTCCGCCCCTTACTGGCAACTTACGGCGTCTGAAACGCGAATAGCCATCATCACTGGCAAACGCACCATCCTGCTGGATTCCGTCCGGGCGAATGCGTAAGCTCCAAGCTCCCGATCATCACAACCCGCACACTCATGGGAACCAGAGACCCTCGCGTCGACGCCTACATCGGCCGCGCCGCCGACTTCGCAAAGCCCATTCTGACACACCTCCGGGAGGTGGTACACGCGGCCTGTCCGGACGTAGAGGAGGCCATCAAGTGGGGCGCGCCGCATTTCACCTATCACGGGATGCTCTGCCACATGGCCGCCTTCAAGCAGCACTGCGCCTTCGGCTTCTGGCGAGGCGCGCTCGTCACCGGGCCGGATGAATCGGCCTCCAAACATGCCATGGGCCA
>DASSAV010000532.1:0-10171 GCA_035699265.1 Rhodothermales bacterium | reverse complement strand
GATCCGGTCCGCATTCTCGTTGAAACGGTCGTAACTGAGCTCGAATCGCACGTACAGCAGGATCAGGATGCAGGCCGCCAGCCCCACCGCCAGCCCCGCCACGTTGATGAGCGTGTACCCCTTGTGCTTCCGCAGGCTACGCAGGACGATCTTCAGATAGTTCTTCAGCACGGCCGCCTCTCGAATGAATAATTGGGAATGCGTAATGAGCAATAAAAAAACCGGCGCCGCTTCTTTCCCCACACCCGCTCCTTCGCCCCTGAAACCCTCAACCTGCCAATCTGTCGGGTTATAAACATAACCTTGCCCACAAGCACATATTTTGTTACATACGCACAGAATCCTGCCCTTCGCACCCGGCCCACGTAGGGGCGATGCATCGCCCTTCCTCCCGAAAACCACGCGCTACACGTGCAAAGTGTGCAACTACCCAACCCCCAATCCCCGACCACAACCAACAACGGACAACTGACCACGAACAAAAACGTGCAAAGTGTGCAATCGCCCACACACCAACCCTCAACCCACGAACTCCCAAAAGGAGTGCCATTCCCTATAAGACCATTACGAACAATGCGTTGCGCAAAACATGCCTTCCGTGCGGGAACGGGTAAGTGTCCGCCAGCGGTCAGGTTGTGTTCGGAGGCGAACACCTTCACAGCTATAAAGAACCCCTACTAAAACCCTCTGCGCATGTAGCCGCAGGTCTTTAGCCTGCGCATTCCAGGCTTCCAGATCACCAGTTCTGTTAGAGATACTTAGCCCGTCGGAGTCGGCGGTCGTCCAGAGAACAACCAACAACGAACCACAAACGACCGACAAAAACGTGCAAAGTGTGCAACGCACATTCAGCCCCGAAGGGGCATGCTCCCTTTGCCCGGTCAACAGGGCCGGGCCACCCGTGCATCGTGTGCAATCCCCCGCCGCTCTGCACCCCGAAAACAAGGGTTCCGTGTGCAATGTGTGCAATCGTATCGCGAAAACCGTAAGACTCGTTACAATTGGCAGCCCTGCACCCCCCGAAAACGATGCGGCCTTCGTGCAAAGTGTGCAACCAAACCGCACGACCTGTAAGATCCGTTACAATCCACCGTAACACCCCGATGCCCAAGCAACGGACCACTGACCACCAACAACCGGTCAAAAGTGTGCAAAGTGTGCAATAATGCGTCTTGTATACTCTAGAATGATGCCGAAACCGTCAGATCCGTTACAATTCACCGCGCCACCCTACAACCAACCACCAACAACGGACAACTAACCAGGAACAAACCGAACACCTTCGCGACACGCGCGTAACGAGACAGATGCCTACCGCCCTCTCTTCCAGGCGCCCCCAATTACTCATTATTCATTACGCATTACCAATTCTCCCCCCCGCCCCGTGCATACCACGCGTCCCAACCTGCAGGCCGTCCTCACACGCGCTGCTCCGCATCTGCGAGAAGATGGAATAAATCGGAGCGGGCGCTTGTCTAAATCTATGAGGGGAATAGAACCAGTCGCTCCGCTGCCCGATGGCCTGATGCAGAAATCGGCGCCGCCGCCTGATGACGAGCTCGTAGCACGCGCCCGTAAGGGGGATGTGGCTGCCTTCCGGCTTCTGGTGGAACGCTACGAAGGCCGGGTCTTCACGACGGTGGTCGGCATGCTGGGCAGGGGAGACGAGGTTGACGATGTCGCGCAGGAAACGTTCATTAGGTTTTACGAGACGCTGGAACGGTTTCGCGGCGAGGCGAGCGTCGGTACGTACCTCACACGGATCGCCATGAACCTATCGCTGAATGCTATCAAGCGCCGGAAACGCTGGACGGCACGGTTTCTCAGCACCGAGTTCATCATCGGCACGCGGCACGAGGCGGCGGTCGACAGCATTCCCGGCGCCGAGCAGAGCGAACAGCGAGAACGTATCCGAAAGGCCGTCGACACGCTTGAGCCCAAATTGCGCGCTGTCGTCGTGCTTCGTATGGTAGACGAATATTCGACGCGGGAGACTGCCGACATCCTCGGCGTGCCGCTGGGCACGGTGCTCTCTCGCCTCAGCCGCGCGCAGGCAAAGCTGCGCAAGGTGCTCGGACCGTATTACAACGAATCGAATGCCCCCATTTAGAGCGAGGTGGTCTATGACGGAACGCGAACGCTCCATCCTCTTACGGTCGTTCGATGCACCGCTGTCGGAAAGCGATGCCGCTGCACTCAAACAGATCCTGGCCGGCTCCGAAGGAGCCCGGTTCGAATACGAGCGGGTCCAACACTTGCGCGCAGCTACGCGCGAAGTGTTGCAATTGGATGGGCAGGAGGCTGTAACACCGTTCTTCGCCGAACGCCTGACGCGCCGGCTGACGCGGCCGGCCAGCCCTCGGGAAGACTTCTCCGATGCATTGATGTGGCTGTTCCAGCGCGTCGCCATCGCAGCCCTGCTGATCACATTCGGCCTGGTCACCTATAATCTGATCTCACCGTTACCGCTCCCGCAGTCCCAAAATCCGATCGAGACTGCCTTCTCCATTCCACCATCGTCTCCCGACCTTGCCTACGACCTCGACCTTCCCTGATATGCCCAGTACCACTCGGACCCGAATCTCCGCCAGGGCCGTGCTGACCGTGCTGGGCACCCTGGCCGTCGGCATCGCCCTCGGCGTGCTGGGGACGAATATGGTCTACCAGCATCGCATCGCCGAATTCTACCGGATGCGGACTCCCGCCGGCTTCATCGAGCGGGTTGAGGACATCGTGCAGCCGAGAAACGAGGTCCAGCGTGCGCAGATCCGGCCCGCATGCAAGCATGCAGCCGACCGGATGAGTGCCATTTCCAGCTATTCGCACCAACTCCGGTCCAACGTGGTCGATTCGATGCAGGCATCTCTGCAGCCCATCCTGGCGACGGACCAGCAAAACCGGCTCCATGAATGGGCCTCGCGGTTCCACTCACACGGAAAACACCACAAACAGTCACACGACGAATAAACCGGCACCATGGCGAAATAAAGTCCCCGCCTCGTTTGTCTAACTACCTGGTAAGGACTGCTGCCGGATCGGATTCACGCCCCTGCAGGCTTCCAACGCCACAGGAAATCTCAGGGAAACACGTCTGCTTTTCCTCACGAATCCACCCATTCCCTGCGCGCAGCCTCTTGATACTCCTTACCTTTTCACCTCGCCCGATTACCCGGCTGGGCGCATTAGTTCGTGATTGTTTTGTAGTGGTCGCAAGCGGCGATTTATGAGCACAACCTCCTCCCCCCCACAGATGTCGAAACGTGTCGTCAAGCGAATCGTTACCGCAGCCGTCATCCTCCTGGTGCTCGGTGCGCTTGCGTATCCGAAGCTGAAACCCGAAGCCAAGGGAGCAGGAGAGGCGGCCGTCTCGGCCGGGGGCGACACGCTGCAGGTGAGCGCCTACGTCGTGGGTCCGACGACCCTCTTCGACCGGATCATAACGACGGGCAACGTGCAGGCAAACGAGGCAGTCGATCTGGTAAGCGAGTCGTCCGGCAAGGTCACGAAGATCTATTTCAAGGAAGGAAGCTTCGTCCATGAAGGCGACCTCTTGCTCAAGATCAACGACACCGACCTGATCGCCCAGCGTGAACAGGCGACGTTCAGGCTCAAGCTCGCCCAGGCCCGTGCACAACGCCAGCGTCCCGTCCTCGAAAAAGGCGGCATCAGCCAGGAGCAGTACGACGAGACCCTGAACGAAGTGAACGTGCTGAAGGCCCAGCTCGAACTGATCGACGCCCAGATCGCCAAAACGGAGATCCATGCCCCGTTTAATGGGGTGGTCGGACTTCGCTACGTCAGCGAAGGCGCCTTTATATCCCCGCAGACGCGGATTGCCACACTCCAGCAACTCAACCCGGTTAAAGTGGAATTTACCGTACCGGAACAGTACGCGAATGAGATCAACGTGGGCGATGAAATCGTATACCACGTGCGGGGTTCGGACAAGACGTTCACAGGGCGCATTTACGCGGCCGAACCGCGCGTAGCCCGGGATACGCGCACGCTCGGGCTGCGCGCCGTGACCCCGAACCCGGATCGCCAGCTTATGCCGGGCGCCTTCGCCAACATCAACGTCATCCTCCACGAGATGGACAAAGCGCTCGTCGTTCCTGCCATTGCCGTCGTTCCGGAGTTGAACGGGAAGAAGGTATACGTCTATGAAAACGGTCACGTTGCCGAACGGCAGATAGAGACGGGGATTCGGACGGATTCCACTGTACAGGTGCTCACCGGGCTGGCGGCTGGGGATACGGTCATCACGACCGGCCTCCAACTGGTCCGCCCCGGCTTGCCGGTCAACATCCAGCAGATGGCGAAATGACCGCCAAATGCGGTTATTAACAGAGACGCAGGCTCATGGCACTCTACACCCTCAGCATCCGCCGGCCCGTCCTCGCGACGGTGATGTCCGTCCTCATCATCATCTTCGGCGCGATCGGCTTCTTCATGCTCGGCGTCCGAGACCTCCCCAATATCGAGACGCCGGTCATCAGCGTGTCGACGTCCTACCGCGGGGCCAACTCGGCGGTCATCGACGCGCAGATCACAGAGCCGCTCGAAGAGTCCATCAACGGCATCGAGGGCATCCGCACCCTTACCTCGGTCAGCCAGGAAGGCCGGTCCAGAATCACAGTCGAGTTCAACCTGGGAGCGGATCTGGAACGCGCCGCCAACGACGTGCGCGACCGCGTATCGCAGGCCCAACGGCTTCTCCCGGTCGACGTCGACCCGCCGGTCGTCTCTAAAGCCAACTCCAACGGCGACCCGATCATCGGCGTCAGCCTCCACAGCGACCGGCGCGACCTGTTAGAACTGAGCGATATCGCGTTCAAGATATTCAAGGAACGGCTGCAAACGATTTCCGGCGTGAGCCAGGTCAGCATCTGGGGCGACAAACGCTACGCGATGCGGCTGTGGATCGATCCGCAAAAACTGGCTGCCTATGACCTGACGGCCTCGGACATCCGGGAAGCCCTGAATCGGTCCAACATCGAACTGCCCTCGGGGGAAATCGAGGGATTGCAAGTAGAACTGGGTGTGCGCACGCTCAGCCGCATGAGCACCGTGGAGGACTTCAACAACCTGATCCTCAAAGAGGACAACGGTACCATCGTCCGCTTCAAGAATGTAGGCCGCGCTGAGCTTGCCCCCGAAAACATAAAGTCGATCCTCAAGCGCGATGGCGTCCCGATGGTAATGGTCGTGGCCAGGCCCCTCCCCGGCGCCAATAGCATCGCAATCGTCGATGAATTCAAAAAACGGCTCGCCTCCATCAAGAAGGACATCCCGCCGGATATCGAGACGGAGGTCGTCTTCGACAACACGGAGCAAATCCGTAAGAGCATCTCCGAGGTGGAGGAAACGATCTTCATCGCCTTCCTCCTCGTCGTGCTCGTGATCTTTTCATTCCTGCGCGATTGGCGAACGACGCTCATCCCTATCCTGGCTATCCCGGTCTCGCTCATCGGGGCGTTCTTCATCATGTACGTGGCGGGCTTCACCATCAATGTCCTCACGCTGCTCGCCATCGTGCTCGCCATCGGCATGGTAGTGGACGACGCCATCGTGGTGCTGGAGAACATCTATACCAAGGTCGAAGAAGGGATGCCGCCGGTGCAGGCCGGGATCGAAGGGACGCGCGAGATCTTCTTCGCCGTGGTCGCCACTACACTCGCCCTCGTCGCGGTATTCCTCCCCGTCATCTTCCTCGGCGGCCTCACCGGCCGGCTTTTCCGCGAATTCGGCATTGTGATGGCAGGCTCCATCGCCATTTCGGCGTTCGTAGCGCTTACACTCACGCCGATGCTCTCCAGCAAGCTGCTCAAACACCGGGAGCGCATGCCGTGGTTCTACCGCGTCACGGAGCCGTTCTTCGTGCGCTTGACGGGCGGATATCGCAACTCGCTGGACGCTTTCATGAGCCGCCGCTGGCTCGCCTTCCCGGCCCTCGTCGCCTGCGCCCTGCTATGCGTCGTCATCTTTAAGATGCTGCCCTCCGAACTCGCGCCGCTGGAGGACCGCAGCCAGCTCCGCCTGAACGCGACCGCTCCCGAGGGCGCATCCTTCGAGTACATGGACGCCTATATGAACAGGGTGCTGGCGAAAATCCAGCAGGACGTGCCGGAAACGGACGCCATCGTCTCGATAACATCGCCCGGCTTCGGCGGCAGTTCCACGAACTCCGGGTTCTTCGCGATCACGCTGAAACCCCGGTCCGAGCGCACGAGGTCCCAACAAGAGATCGCCTACCAGCTCACCGACGATCTCAAGCAGTTCTCGGGCGCGCGCATCTTCGTCAGGCAGGAAGAGACCATATCCGTCGGGCGCCGCGGCGGCCTCCCCGTGCAGTTCGTGCTCCAGGCGCCCAACCTCGAAAAGCTCAAAGAGGTCATCCCACCCTTCCTGCAGGCGGCTCAGAACGATCCGACGTTCGCGTTCGTGGACGTGGACATGAAGTTCAACAAGCCGGAACTGACGGTCCGGATCGACCGCGAGCGGGCGCAGACGCTCGGCGTCTCCGCCCTCGACGTGGCTCAGACGCTCCAGCTCGCACTCAGCGACGCTCGGCTCGGCTACTTCATCCGAGATGGGCAGCAATATCAAATCCTGGCGCAGGTGGACAGGGAGCACCGCTCGGCGACGCTCGACCTGAAAAGCCTCTACGTCCGGACCGCCAGCGGCGAACCCGTGTCGCTGGACAACCTGGTGACCGTGAACGAGGAGAGCCGGCCTCCCCAGCTCTACCGGTTCAACCGGTTCACGGCCGCCACCATCTCGGCGCAGCTCGCACCCGGCTATACCATCGGGGACGGAATCGCCGCCATGGAACGGATCGCAGGACAGGTGCTGGATGAGTCGTACTCGACCTCACTGGCAGGCTCCTCGCGGGACTTCGTGGAGAGCTCCAACAGCCTTCTCTTCATCTTCCTGCTCGCCCTCGTGCTCATCTATCTGGTGCTGGCCGCGCAGTTCGAGAGCTTCCGCGATCCATTCATCATCCTCCTGACCGTCCCACTCGCACTGACGGGTGCCCTGGTGTCGCTGTGGTACTTCAACCAGACGCTCAACATCTTCAGCCAGATCGGCATGGTCATGCTCATCGGCCTGGTCACGAAGAACGGCATCCTCATCGTCGAGTTCGCCAACCAGCGGAAGGAGGCAGGCCGCTCCGTCGCCGATGCGGCGAAGGACGCCGCAGCGACCCGGTTCCGCCCAATCCTCATGACGACACTCTCGACGGTGCTCGGCATCCTGCCGATCGCGCTCGCGCTGGGCGCCGGTTCGGAGAGCCGCATCCCCATGGGCATTGCCGTCGTCGGCGGACTGGTCATCGGGACCGTGTTCACGCTCTACATCATCCCTGCGGTCTACACCTATGTTTCGGAACGCTATGCGGAGACACGCCTCGCCGCACTTTCGGAAGAGCAGTTGATGATGGGCGGCGACGGGGATGGTGTGCTCGCGGAAGAGCGGCCGCACGACCAGCCTTCTCTCTCAGCCTAAATGTAAATGAAACGGGCGGCGCACCTCACGCCGCCCGTCTTTTTCCACTCCAGCCCCTCATGCATCGATTTCTTACGAGCACGTTCGTACGGACCCTGTCGGCGTTCGTGGTGCTCCTCTCAGGCTACGCCGCCACACACGTCGTCCACGCGCAAACTCCCGAGCAACAACCCCTGCTCACGCTGGATGAGGCTGTCCGCCTAGCATTGCGAGACAACTACGGCATCCGCATCGCCCGCAACGAAGCCGGCATCGCGGAAAACAACTACACGCTCGGCAATGCGGGCTACCTGCCCACGCTGGACCTGACAGTCCAACAGAGCCAGAACGGTATTCTAAGTCCGCGTACTACGCCCGCTTTCGGCGACCAGTCCTTCGAGAGCAGCCTGGGACTCTCCTTCACCATTTTCGACGGTTTCGCACGATCCGCTCGCTATCGACGGTTGCGCGTATTGAGCGGTCAGGGGCAGACCGGAGCCCTGCAGACGGCCGAAGCGACACTGGCCCAGGTAATGACACGCTACTTCGACGTGGCGAGTCAGCAACAGCAACTCGATGTCCTGAAACAGGCAGAGTCCATATCCCAGGAACGGCTCGACATCGCCGCATTGCGGCGCGATCTCGGCTCTGCTTCGGAGCTGGAGGTACGCCGTGCACAGGTGGACCTGAACGCGGACCGCGCGGCGCGGCTACGGCAGGAAGTTACCCTCTCGAACACGAAAGCCGCGCTCAACCAGGCGCTGGGCCGCGACGAGAATCCACTGTTCCGAGTGACGGATAGCATCCGCGTACGGCAGGATTTGAGCCTGCCTGCCCTCCACCAGACGGCGCTCGATCAGAACAAGGCCTTGCAACTGGCGGAAAGCAGCCGCAGGGTGGCCGAACTCACCCGGCAAGAGGCCCGGGCAGACTGGTTTCCCCAGCTCGACCTCCAGCTAGGCTACGGGTTCAATGACCTGACGAACAACATCGGGCTGGCCTCCAGACGGCCCGGCGGTTTCAATTACGGTCTATCCGCCTCCTTCGACATATTCGACGGACTCGACCGCAGCCGCCGGCTGCAAAACGCCCAGATCGATATCGAGAATAGCCAACTGTTGGCCGAGGACGTTCGCACTCGGGTACAGACTGAACTGCACAACACCTATGCCGCGTATCAGAACAGCCTGCAACTCATCGACCTGGAGCAGGAGAATGTCAACCTTGCCGAGCAGAACGTGGACGTGGCGCTCGAGCAATTCAAGCAAGGCACCATCACCTCAGTCGAACTTCGAGAGGTCCAAACGGCACTCCTCGATGCGCACAGCCGCCTGGTGACTGCACGCTTCGAGGCCAAGAGTGCCGAAATCGACTTGCTGCGGCTCAGCGGCCAGTTGCTGGATTCTACGGAATAGTGTTCATTTCTGACCGCAGAACTGCCTGGATCAGCAACCGGGTCTGTAAAATAGACGAAGGGGTATGTGGTACCACATACCCCCTCGTCATATTTGCTCTAAACCACACACGCCGGGCCAGGGAGGCCTGTCCGGTCTGTGCGGGGGAGATACTGTCCTTAGTGGCCTCCTGTGATGCCGAAGCATCCGGGACAGATCAGCCGCACAAGCCGAAACGAGCAGGTTGAGAGGCTATTTCGATCGATGACGATCCTGCACTACATGCCGGTCGTGTCCATTTCCATCATCATGGTGTCCGTCATCGTCGTATCCATCATGGTCGTATCCATGGGGGCGGACATCCCCGGCGCAACTGTCGTGGTGTCCGTAGTGGGGCCTTCCGCTTCGTTGTTAGTGCAGGCGGCCAGTGCAAGAGGCGCGGCCAGCATCGCCGTCAGAAGGATAACCTGGGTGAGTTTGCGTGCCATCGTCGTCTTTTTCGTTGGTGACTGACTTTTGAGTGTCGCTTCTTACGCGCTATTTCGCAAAAGGTACGGCGTAGCGCATGTCGTAGCGGTAATTTCCAGATTTATTTCCCACATTTCAATCTCCTTTGGCTTCGGGCTCAACATACAAAACACTGCTAGATACCTGAACCTTATACACTTACATGATAACTCCTTTTGTCCGAATTTTTTCAGGCGTATCGCGTGTTGCGGTGCTGGCAGCCTGCCGAATACTGACGCCCCCGCGAGAATCGACAACCCCTGAGGCGCGCAGACCTTCTAGGTCGCCGATGCGTACAGGATCGGAACGGATGTTGTTGCGGCCCCGGAATACCCCGCACCGATTTTGACGTTGAAAAGCTGACCGCCGCGAACTAAGCGCCGATGCATTTCCCCTCGGATTTCGTAAAGAACATCTACCCCCGCACACTCCTCCTCTTCGAGCGGGATATCGACTGGCGAATCACGGGGAGGTGGACCCTCTATGCCGCGCTCGTGGGCGTGGTGACAGCCCTGGCCGCCCTCCTGTTTGCGAAAGCCGTGGCGCTGCTCGGAAGCGTCCTCCTGATAAATGGGGCGGGATACTCCATGCCTTTCCCGGGAGGCGAGGCTCCGAAAGCGTTCATCTTCCATATGAGCCGGGCGTTGCACCCGGCGAGGCCGTGGCTGCTGCCGATCCTGCCGGCGCTGGGCGGGCTGGCTGCCGGCTGGGTCGTTTACAGGTTCGCACCCGAAGCCCAGGGGCACGGCACCGATGCCGTGATCAATGCCTTCCATCAGAAGAAG
>DASSAV010000531.1:0-6971 GCA_035699265.1 Rhodothermales bacterium | reverse complement strand
GTACGGCGACCGCTATCGTCTGCTCCGTCTCGGAAGCTGCGACTTCGATTTCGACGTGTCGTTCGAGTTGCTCCAGTCCCCGCACGCCACGAATCTGCAGACGGTCACAGAGGCGGTGCGAGACGTGTTCGCGGGTTCCGTTTCCGAACAGCTCAACATCGCGCTGCATCCCCCCGGCGGGTATTCCTTCTTCACGCCGTTGCCTGCGGCCCTCTCCGAAGCGGAACGCGGCGCCCGAATCGACCAGGAGATCGATCTGCTCACGCGGGCGCCCGGCGGAACGACGTCCCTCCGGGTCGCCTCCGACCTGGTATACGAGGAAAAGATGGGGGATGGCCGGGACGTCTCCTGGTACCACGTGTGGGCGATGCATGATACGATACACAACCGTTTTGAGCAGATTTTCCAGGCACTCCCTTATCCGGCAAACCGGCTGAGGCTCAGCATGCAGGCGGCCGCGGCCGTGATAGGCAACCTGGACGGGCGCCTGGGCGGCCGTGCGCCGGCTTCTGGAAAGCCGGCCTACGTGCTGGTCATCGGCTGGTATGGCAGCCACGTAGAGTACACCCTCTGTCGCGACGGCAGGTGGTACTTCAGCCACTACGGCACGGAACACGGTCCTGCGGATAGCGCCTACTTCGCCGTAACCTTGCTCCAGAGGCTGGGCATTGCGCCGGGCGACGTAACCGGCGTCTTCGCGTACGGGCGGGACGTGGCACACACCGACCTATCCGTGTTCGGGGCCGTATTCGACCTCCAACCGGAGCGGCTCAACCCCATGCAGGTGGTCGATCTCGACCCCGGCAGCCTGTCGGCCGACTTCGATGCCGAGGCGTACGTCCCATGCATCGGCGTCGCCCTGTGAGCCCGGGGCGGTCCAGTGGGAATACCGGGGTATGGGGGTGTGGGAGTATGGGGGTGTGGGAGTAGTAGGGAGGAACCGGTAGAGGCGCCGTGCACTGTATTTTCTGAGAACTGGTACAGGACATTCAAATCCATGCGCATCATCGCCGGGCGGTTTCGCCGGAAAAGTTTGCTGGCGCCCAGCGGCGACCGCACGCGCCCGACGACCGACCGCGCGCGTGAAGCCGTCTTCAGCATGGTGGAGAGCCGTATCTACCTCGAAGGGGCGCGTGTGCTCGACCTCTTCGCCGGGACCGGGGCGCTGGGGCTGGAAGCCTTGAGCCGGGGTGCGGACACCGTCACGTTCGTGGAACAGGATGCCGCCGTGCTGAACTTTGCGCGGCGCAACGCCGAGGCGCTGGGTGTAGAAGCCGACTGCGCGTTCTTTCGATCGGATGCCGTCGCGTTCCTGGAGCACTACGGCGGCCCCGGTTTCGACCTCATACTGGCCGACCCGCCCTACGAACTGCCCGACCTGCCGCGTCTGCCCGAACTGACGCTGGCGCACCTCGAACCTGATGGGCTCTTCATGCTCGAACACGACGTCCGCCACTCGTTCGACGAGCACCCGAACCTGGAGACGAGCCGACGGTACGGCCGCACCGTCGTCAGCGTGTTCAGGTCGGAACCCGTCGAGCAGGATGAGGAGGAGGGATGACGGCCAGCGCTCGCACGGCGTACGGCGCCGGCATTGTGGCGAGCGGCATCGTGCTCGTCCTCTCGCTACAGCACCGGGTCGACGTGCACCTCACCCCGCTCGAAGCCGTGGCCGTGGTGACCTATGGCTGGAGCACGTGGCTTCTGGCGGAGAATAAGCCGTCCGGCTGGTGGGTGGGCCTGGTCGGCTGCGCCCTGTACGCCTTCATCTTTTATCGGGTGCGGCTCTTCGCCGACTTCGGCATCCAGGTGTTCTACTTCGTGACGAGCGTGCAGGCCATTGTGATCTGGCTCCGGGGCGGGGCCGGGCACACAGAAAAGCCCGTCGGACACGCCGGGGCGCGGTGGCTGGTCACGGCTTCCGTTCTGGGCCTGATCGCAACGTTCGGCCTGCGCTCGGTGCTGATCGGCTGGCGGGACGCCGCGCCGTTCTGGGATGCGTTCACGACCGTATTCAGCCTGATCGCCCAACTGCTCCTGATGGGCCGCTACATCGAGAGCTGGTATTTCTGGATCGTCGTGGATGCCGTCTACGTCCCGCTCTACGTCACGCGGGGTTTGTACCTGACCAGCATCCTGAACCTGATCTTCCTCGCCCTGGCCGTACAGGGGTTGCGTACCTTTCGCCATGCGCTCAACCCGACAACCTTCAAAACCACAACCGTCTAATGTCCCTCGCCCTTTATCCCGGCACGTTCGATCCCATCACCTACGGCCACATCGACATCCTGGAGCGCGCGCTGCGGGTATTCGACCGGGTAGAGGTGACCATCGCCATCAATAAGGCCAAGCAGACGCTGCTCACCCTCGACGAGCGCGAGGAGCTGGTCCGGCAGAGCACCGCCCACTTGAGAGGCGTCAGCGTGGCATCGTTCGAGGGACTGCTGGTCGACCACGCCCGTCAGGTCGGCGCCGCCGCGCTCGTGCGCGGGCTCCGCCAGGTATCCGATTTCGACTACGAGTTCCGCATGGCCTTCGCCAACCGGCGCCTGGCGCCGGGGCTGGAGAGCGTCTTTTTCATGACCTCTGAAGAACACGCCTTCGTAGCCGCGTCCATCGTCCGCGAGATCCACCGGTGGGGGGGAGACATCTCGTCGTTCGTGCCGCCTCCCGTTTTGAGGAAGCTTCAAGAAAAGTCCGCGCCGAACCCCTGATGGGGGAGGGGTGCCGTAAATTAAGCGGCGGCAATCAGTCGGGCACCTTAGCCATTTCTCCGAAATCACAGCGCATCGTCTCTCGCATGTCATTCTGAACCCTTCGACTTCGCTCAGGGCAGGCTCCGTAAAGAATCTCTCCTTCTTGTCCACGCACGAAGAGAGATGCTTCGCTCCGCTCAGCATGACACACAGGCAGAACGATCGCCCTTCTGGGTGCCATGACTCGAACACCTGAACACTCGAACACCTGAACACTCGAACACGCCAACACTCGACCACCGCACATGGCAACGGTTTCCGCACTCGACCTGACATTCAACCCCAACGTGGAGGCCATGCAGCCTTCCGCCACGCTCGCCATGACGGCGAAAGCGAAGCAGCTCAAGCGCGAGGGTAAGCCGATCATCAGCCTCAGCGCAGGAGAGCCGGACTTTTCCACGCCCGAGCCCATCGCCGAGGCCGGCGTGCAGGCCATCAGGCAGGGCTTCCACCACTATACCGAAAACAGGGGAGTGCTCGAACTCCGCCAGGCGATCTGCAACAAGCTGAAGCGAGACAACGGGCTGGGCTACACGACTGACCAGGTGATCGTCTCGAATGGCGCCAAGCAGTCCGTCGCGATGGCGATCCAGGTGATGTGCCGCCCCGGCGACGAGGTGCTGATACCGGCGCCCTATTGGGTGAGCTACCCGGAGATGGTACGCCTCGCCGGTGCTGAGCCTGTCGCCCTGCCCACCACGGTCGAATCCAACTACCGGCTTACGCCGGAGCAGTTGGAAGAGGCCATTACGCCGAAGACGCGCCTTTTCATCCTCAACTCCCCCTCCAACCCGACCGGCTCCGTCTACAGCCCGCGGGAACTGGAGGCTCTGGCAGCGGTGCTCCGCCGGAACGAGCACGTGTTCGTGGTCTCGGACGAGATCTACGAATACATCCTGTTCGACGCCGAGCACGTCGCGTTCGCCTCGCTGCCGAGCATGAAGGAGCGGACCATCACTGTGAACGGGTTCTCGAAGGCGTATGCCATGACCGGGTGGCGGCTGGGCTATCTCGCCGCTGAGCCGGAGATCGTAAAGGCGGTGGACAAGGTGCAGAGCCAGACGACGTCGGCCCCTTCGTCCATCACGCAGAGGGCCGGCATTGCCGCGCTGGAGATGGACAAGGGGCCTGTGCGGGAGATGGTGAAAGCCTTCCGCCAGCGCCGCGACTTCCTGCTGGAGCGGCTCCGCAAGATTCAGGGCCTCCAGGTGCCGACGCCCGAGGGGGCCTTTTACCTGTTCCCGGACGTCTCGGCCTTCTTCGGCAGGAAGACGCTGGGCGGGAAGGTCATCAACGACAGCACCGACCTCTGCATGTACCTGCTGGAGGAACAGAACGTGGCGCTCGTGCCGGGTGCAGGGTTCGGCGCGCCCGACGGATTGCGGATCTCGTACGCGGCTTCTATGGACGACCTCCGCGAGGCCACCCGCCGCATCGAGGCCGGGCTGAGCGCACTATCCTGAACGGAGTGTCAGGGTGTTCGGGTGTTTACGTATTAGCGTGTTCGGGTCTGAACTTCCCTGGAGCCGGGCGCGTACTGTCCCCGCCCGCACCGGGCCGTCCGCAAAGGCGGCCCGGATTCGTTTTATACCCAATCCTGAAGATCACCGTTGTTCTTGGAGCAGATGCGAACCACCCCTGTATCCCCTTCCTTCGACAAGCTCAGGACAGGCTCTTGGAAAGGAGGGGAGCTTCTTCGACCTGAACCACTCCGGAATTCGTCACAGGATCTGGTATTACCACTGACAACGGACGACTGACTACGGACCAGCTTGGAACCTCGCGAAGAAATATATGAGCGTCCGACGGCGCAGCGGCCTGTGCTTTCGGGCTACCAGCCGCCCCGGAAGCCGAAGGACCGGTACGTATTGCACCTCGTCCTCTTCCTGGCGACGCTGCTGTCGGTGGTATGGACGGGCGGCACGCTCGTCGGGCGCATCGTCGCCTACGAGCACACGCCGGTGTGGTTTACACTCGGGAGCGGCGAGGGCGCGCTGCCCATATCGGTTGGACTGATCCTGGACGGGCTGCGCTACGGGCTGTCCCTCTTGCTCTTTCTGACTGTCCATGAGTTCGGCCACTACTTCGCGGCGCGGATCGACGGCGTATCGACCTCGCTTCCGTACTACATCCCCGCCCCGATCTTCTTCGTCGGTACCATGGGCGCCGTCATTCGCATTCGCGAGCCGATCCCGTCCACCCGCAAGCTGTTCGACATCGGCGCGGCGGGTCCGCTGGCAGGCTTCGTGATCGCACTGGTGCTCCTGCTCTACGCGCTGTTCACACTGCCGCCGCCGCAGTACGTATTCGGGTTGGGCGAACACGTCTTGCTGAAGGAGTTCGTCCAGGCGCACGGGCGCTTTCCGGACACCATGCCCCCGGTGAATCCGGCCGGGGGCGGCGTGGAGATCGTCATCGGCCAGACCCTGTTATACCAGGTGCTCTCGCAGTTCTTTGCCAACGTCCCGCCGATGTACGAGATCTACCACTACCCCGTGCTCTTCGCGGCGTGGCTCGGCCTGTTCTTCACCGCCCTGAACCTGCTTCCCGTGGGGCAACTTGACGGCGGCCACGTGACCTACGCGCTCTTCGGACAGAAATGGCACCGGCGGCTCGCCCGCGGCTTCATGGTATTCATCCTGACCTCCGGCGCCATCGGTTTTCTGGAGGAGGCGGTTCCGCTTCTGTACGCCACCAACGTGTGGCTCGGGCGCCTCTCGTGGTTTATCCTCGCGGGCATCCTGTACCTTTACCTGTTTCGTACGTTCGACGGAAACAACCACGTCATCGCGCCCGTCCTGCTCGGCATGATGCTGGTCGCCGCCCTTGCAAAGTGGATCGGGCCCGCCGCCATGCAGTTCGGGTATTTCGGCTGGCTCGTCTTCGGCTTGCTGCTCGTCGCTTTCGTCCGGGTGGATCACCCGCCGGTGCTCTACACGGAGCCGCTGACGCCGGGCCGGCGGGCGCTCGGCTACCTTTGTATTCTCATCTTCGTGCTCTGCTTCAGCATCCGCCCGTTCTATATCGTCGCATAGGCGCAAGACGGGCTAACCGGAAAGGCTATGGAGGCACTCAGCGTGATTATGGGCTTGCTGCAGGCGCCCACTGGAGCGGCTCCGACTGGTGAACCCGCTCAGACCGGCCGTGCGCCCGGCGAGGCGGTGAACGGCATGCAGGATTTCCTGGCTGCGACGGTCGTCGTTCTCCTGATCCTGATCCTGATTGCCATCGTCATCGCGCTATTCAGGCAGCGCGCACGCTAGATCCCATCTTTTTGATATCCGGAAGGTTATTTTTTGAACCTTGTCCGCAGGCGGATATTGCCGTACCCATAGGGGGTCCGTGACGGCCACGGATCGCGCCGCGCGCCAGGGGCGGCGCGAACAGCCACTCCTGGAAGGTACCCGCATGAGCACCCGTCTCTTTCCGGACGACACCGTCTACCTGCAACGCATCCTCAAGGCGTCCGGGCTCTACCCGTACAGGGTTGACGGCGTCTGGGGCCCGCACACGGACGCCGGTTCTACCCTGTTTGAAGCCCGCTCCGACGCGCTGGCGGCTGAAATGGGCACCTTCGACGCCCGCACCGAGCGGAACATCCGCACCCTCACGCTTACGGCCCAGGCGGCGGCCCGTGCGTTCATGAACGCCATGCGGGAAGCCGGCATCCATGCCCGGATCATCTCGGGCACCCGCAGCTATGCGGAGCAGAACGCGCTGTTCCGGCAGGGGCGCTACGGAAACCCGGGGCCGCGGGTGACGAATGCGCCGGGCGGGCGGAGCAACCACAATTTCGGCATCGCCTGGGACATCGGCATCTTTCGGAATGGCGCTTACCTGCCCGAATCGCCCCTGTACGACGAGGCCGCCCGGGTGGCACTGCTCGCGGGCATACCGGGACTGGAATGGGGTGGAAACTGGCGGAGCTTCCCGGACCGTTCGCACTATCAGATCGCTACGGGGCTGCCCCTGGCGGAGATCCGCCGCCGCTTCGAGGCGGGCGAGCCGTACGTGTGACGGGCCACGCACTGCCGCCGACCGCTCGGATCAACGCCGCTTGCTTCGGCGGTGCGGGTGGGCTAACTTGGCGCCGTCCTTCCCGCACCGCACACCGAGTCCCTACTGCATGGCCGCAGACCGCTACTGATTCCGTTCCCCCATTCTCCGGCGAGCCCCTCGCTTCTTTAGCGCTCCTCTGGTCGTGTATCGGTACAG
>DASSAV010000530.1:0-13634 GCA_035699265.1 Rhodothermales bacterium | reverse complement strand
AGGGCGCCGATGAGGATCGACTTCCCCGCGCCGGTCTCGCCCGTGATGATGTTCAACCCACTGTCGAACTCGACATCCAGCTCCTCAATAAGAGCGTAATCACGGATATAAAGGGACCTGAGCATGTATGGCAGGCGTGTTCAGGTATTCGGATGTCGGAGATCAATAGTGATACCGCGCCTGCAAGAAATACACCCGGTCCCCCTGTACGCGATAAACGAGGCGGTGCTCCCGTGTCAGTCTCCTGGACCACACACCCGGACCGAGGTGCTTAAGCGGCTCCGGTTTCCCAATTCCGTTGAACGGATCGCGCAGTATCGCCTCAACCAGATCAAGTACCCGAAGGGCCGTTGTGCGTTCGGTTTTGATCCACCACCGCAGATCGTCCCGGAATTGGGACTGAAGCACAGCCTGATGTCGGCCGGGAGGGTTATTCCTTGTCAAGGCCGAACTCAGTCCTCAAATCCTCGACGGTACGCACCTCGCCGCCTCCGGCATAGGACTCTGCCAGCGCTGCCAGGAGACGCTCCGCATTCTTCGGGGAACGCAGCAGGTGTACCGTCTCCAGGAGAGATGATAGTTCATCCGCCGGGATTAGCGCCACATCCTCCTTTCCCCGCCGATGGATCACAACGGCTTCTCGTTCCGAGATCACCCGGTCCCAGATCCTGGCAAAGTTGGCCCGCGCATCCGTGTATGTCGTGTCAGTACTCATGTCTGCTATCCTGTACGGGTTTCCTGTACAGAATGCCCCGGCAAGACCAATGTTCCTTTGCAACCGCTCAGGGGCATGGCGCGCAACTAGGCAGCGTTTCGGCCGTGGCAATTCTTGTATTTTTTGCCGCTGCCGCAGGGGCAGGGGTCGTTCCGCCCCACCTTTTCTCCGACCAGCACCGGTTGTGGCTTTGCCGTCGGGTCACGGTCGGCGGCGTTGGCCTGGGCGCCGTTGCCGGCGTTGACGCCGTAGGACGGGTCGGCCGATGCGTGGGTCTCACGGGCGCGGTTCGGGTCGAGGCGGCGGCGCGGCGGCGCGGCCGGGCGGCGGGCCTGCTGGCCGTTCACGATGGGACCGGCCTTCATGACGAGAGAAGCCACATCGGCGCTGTTCTCCTCCATCATCTCCGCGAAGAGCTTATAGGCCTCCATTTTGTACTCGACGAGCGGGTCGCGCTGGCCGTACGCACGGAGGTGGATGCCTTCTTTGAGCTCGTCCAGTTCGCGCAGGTGCTCCGTCCAGTGCTCGTCAATGATCGAGAGCACGGCTACGCGCTCCATGGCGTCGTTGACCTCGTGGCCCTTGGTGCGCAGTGCATCCTCCATCTTTACCGTGACGCGGATGAACCGGTGGCCGTCCGTAAAGTCCACGACAGCCCGGTCGGGCTTGGTCTCCGCATCGCTTTCCAGGATCTGGCGTATGCTATCGTGGAAGGGCCGGGCCAATGCCTCGCGCTTGCCGGTGTACACGTCGACGGCGGCTTCGAAGGCAGCCTCAGCAACGCCATCTTCACCGAGCCGGGCGAATCTCTCCCGGTCGATCTCAAAATCGAACGCAAGGACACGCATGAGCTCCTCACGCATCTCCTCCAGGTTGCCGTCCCCGTAGTGCTTCTTCACGATGCGTTCGACGGATCCCTGGATGGTTTCCAGGATGTCCCCCCGGAGCCGATCACCCTTGAGCGCGTGCATGCGGCGGTCGTAGATAACCTCACGCTGCGCGTTGAGGACGTCGTCGTATTCGAGCTGGCGCTTCCGTGTGGCGAAGTGGTTTTGCTCGACCTTCTTCTGGGCGCGCTCGATGCTCTTGTTGATCCACGGGTGCGTAATCACCGCCCCCTCTTCCATGCCCAGACGGTCCATGACTCGGACGGTCCGGTCGGAGCCGAAGAGGCGCATGAGGTCGTCTTCGAGGGAGACGTAGAACTGGCTCTCGCCGGGATCGCCCTGGCGGCCGCTGCGGCCGCGTAGCTGGAGGTCGATGCGGCGGCTTTCGTGTCGCTCGGTACCGAGAATGGCCAGACCGCCCAAATCTACAATGCCAGGCCCCAGTTTAATATCGGTACCACGGCCCGCCATGTTCGTGGCGATGGTGACCGCGCCTTTGTGGCCGGCTTCCGCAATGGTCAGGGCCTCCGCCTTTGCGCGGTCGCGCCGAGCATTGAGCACATTGTGCTTGATGCCCTGCCGCTGGAGCATGCGGCTCAGCGTCTCCGAGGTTTCAACCGAGGTCGTGCCGACGAGGACGGGCTGGCCCTTCTCGTGGTACTCTTTGATCTTGGCGAGCACGGCGCTGAACTTCTCACGCTTCGTTTTATAGACGAGGTCGTCCAGATCCTCGCGGGCGATCGGCTTGTTTGTCGGGACGACGACGACGTCCAGCTTGTAGATCTTGAAAAACTCCTCGGCCTCGGTTTCGGCGGTGCCGGTCATGCCGGCGAGCTTGTCGTAGAGGCGGAAGTAGTTCTGGAGCGTGATGGTGGCGTAGGTCTGGGTAGCCGCCTGCACCTGGACGCTCTCCTTGGCCTCGATGGCCTGATGCAGACCATCCGAGTAGCGGCGGCCCGGCAGCACGCGCCCCGTGTGCTCATCCACGATGAGCACCTTGTCTTCCTGCACGATGTACTCGACGTCCTTCTCGTAGAGCGTGTAGGCCCGGAGCAGCTGTTCGATGGCGTGCAGGCGCTCGGCACGTTCGGAGTAGAGGGTATAGAGGGTGCGTTTTGCCTCTTCTTTTTCCTTTTCCAGCAGGCGAATATCGTTCTCCAACTTGTGCTGGCGCTTCTCCTCCGTCATGCTCTCGTCCGCACGCAGGTTCTCGTCGAGCTGCTTCCGCTTGTCGGCGAACTCCTTCTCGATATGCGCCACGCCATCTCCGAGGTCCGGCAGGATGAAGAGGTCTTTGTCCTCACCGGCGACCGACGAGGCGAAGTCGCGCCCTTTGTCGGTCATCTCGATGCTGTGCATCTTCTCGTTGAGCGCGAAGTACAGCTCCTCGTCCACGAAGGGCATGTTCTTGGCGTTGTCCTGCAGATAGAAGGACTCCGTCCGCTGCGTGAGCACACCGATGCCGGGTTCCATGAGAAGCTTTTGCAGCTTCTTGTTGCGCGGGAAACCGTGCTGTGCGCGCAGAAGAGCCAGGCCGGCCTCCTCCTCGGCATCGCGCGCGCGCCGCTTATCGCCGGCAGCTTCGGCCTCGTCGCGCTCCTTGAGCTTCTGTTCGGCTTCGGAAGCGAGATGTGCCACGAGCTTCTGCTGGGCATAGACCAGTTTCTCGACGCCGGGCTTCAGCTCGGCGAAACGGTCGTCATTGGCCTGGGGTACGGGACCGGAGATGATGAGCGGTGTGCGGGCCTCGTCGATCAGGACCGAGTCCACCTCGTCCACGATGGCGTAGTGGTGTCCGCGCTGGACGAGCTGCTCGGGCTCGGTTACGAACGAGTTGTCGCGCAGGTAATCGAAGCCGAACTCGTTGTTGGTGCCGTATGTGATGTCGGCACGATACGCACTGCGGCGCGCTTCGGAGTGCGGCTCGTAGGCATCGATAACGTCGGCGGTGAGCCCGTGGAACTCGAAGATGGGCTTCATCCACTCCATGTCGCGCTGGGCGAGGTAGGGGTTCACGGTCACGAGGTGGACACCCCGCCCTGCCAGTGCGTTGAGATATACCGGCGCCACGGCGACGAGCGTCTTGCCTTCGCCCGTCTTCATTTCTGCAATTTTGCCTTCGTGCAGGGCGATGCCGCCGATAAGCTGCACGTCGTAGGGGATCATGTCCCACTTCACGAGCGAGCCGCCAGCCATCCACTCTTTGCCGACGAACCGGCGACAGGTCTCCTTTACGACAGCGAAGGCTTCGGGGAGCAAGTCGTCCAGTGTGCCCTCGACGGCGCTGAGCCAATCCTGTTCGAGTTGGTCGAGTTCGTCGTAGAGTCCCTGGCGTTCGCGCAAGGACAGCGCCGGCTTGTCCTGCCCATCAGGCGCCGCCTGGCCGTCCCCGCCGATCACTTCCGCGTCGCTGGCATCGCGCAGGGTGATTCGGATGTCCTCGCGGCGCTTCTCTATATCAGCTACGGCGTCCCGGATGGCCTGTTTGAACCCCTGTGTCTTCGCCCGGAGTTCTTCATCGCTTACATCTTGAAGCTGTTCGTAGTGCTGATTTATCTCATCGACAATCGGCTGGTACTTGCGCAGGGTGCGTTCGTTCTTATCGCCGAAGATAACCTTAAAAATATCAATCATGGGAATTGTGGCCCGGACAATGCGTCAGTGCGCGCACACCGAGCGATCCGCCTAGCGGGGGTGTGATGGTTCCGATCAATGCACGACAGAATGGCAGTCCAACCGCAACATCACGGCTTTCCGGCAACTGTGTGCGGGAGCGGTTAGAATATCAAAAACTGCACCAACTCCCCCAGGATACCTACTCGAGGCTGCGAGGAATGGGATGGCTTCGTGGATATACAAGACACGTCTCTCTCACGCAAAGTACAGGGTTCCGTTCCCAACTGAGGGCCTCTTGAAGCTGTCATGGGCGGGGTAAAACCTGCCGGGAAAACAGCCCTGCGGTTAGCAGGAAACCCGGGCTCCTATTGATACAGACCGGCTCCCGGCCTACCTTAGGTATCCAACGGCAACGTACCAGATCGGCGGTTGCCCGTTGCACCTCTCGAATACCCGTCCAGCTACGACCCCGACGCTTATTCCGTTGTCGCTACCGTTCCGGCGCGGCTTAAGGCCGTGCTCGTCCATCGCGTGCTTTCCAGCAGTCGTCTGAGGCATCGTGCTTTTCGCGCGCTTCCATGCAGGTAGCTCGTTGCTCGACCGTATCCGTCCCGTGCGACACCTCCGTATCCAACGACCCGCCGTACCAGGGGTAGCGCTCCGCCTACTGCTCCCTGCCCTTTTCCTCGCGTTCCTGTTCACGTGGGGCAGCCCGGCATGCGTTTTCGGGCAGAGCAGCGACCTGGCCGGATTCGCCTTCCTGCGCCTCGATCCTTCGGCACGGGCCGCTTCCATGTCGGGCTCGTATACGGCGGTCGGCGGTAGCGACGTGAACGGGCTGTTTTACAACCCCGCTCTGCTGAATGAAGACGTAGACCACAGCCTGTCGCTTTCCTACCTCAATCACGTCGCGGGCCTCAACGCCGGGTTCGTGGCGTACGCACGCGACGTGGAAGGCATCGGGACGCTGGGCGCGGGCATCCGGTATCTCGGCTATGGCGATCTGCGCGGCGCGGACGACACCGGCGCCGAGACCGGCACGTTCGGCGCATCCGACGTGGCCCTGACGGTGGGCGCATCGCGCGCTTATAACGCCCATCTCCGCTACGGCGCAAACCTGCACGCCATCTACTCCCACATCGACACCTACTCCGCGTCCGCGCTGGCGGTGGATCTGGGCGTGGTGTACCATCTCGACGGGCCGGCGATAACTCTGGCGGCGAGCATCAACAACCTGGGTCAAACGCTCAGCACCTATGCGGACGCCGGTGTGGCATTGCCGACCGACATCCGCATCAGCGTCGCCAAGCAACTGCGCCACGTCCCCCTCCTCCTTTCCATTACCGGTTACAACCTCAACCGGCCCGGCGACGTGCCGGACGATGCGCCTACGGTTGGACGGGTGATGCAGTTCGTCCTTATCGGGGGTGAGCTTCGGTTCAGTGATGCGTTTCAGATTCGCTTCGGCTACAACCACCGCAGGCACGAGGCGCTGGCCACCAGGAGCCATCTCGATCTGGCGGGATTGAGCCTGGGGGCCGGGATCAAGGTTTCCCGGCTCCGCATCGACTACGCATACAGCACGTGGTCGGGTGCGGGCGGGCTGCACGAGTTCACGGTGCGGACGCGGCTATGATCGTTTTATGGGTTTAGAGGTCCGGGAGGGGGTTGCAAGGTGGGGGCGGCGGTGGTGTCGGGGAGGGGCTGGGTTGGGGCGGGGGGCGGTTCTTCGGCTTGCCTCTGGCTTCGGATGCGGTCGATCATCTGGCGGAGCTGGGTGGAGTCGCGCTCCATGCGGTTGAGGGAATCGGCTATCTGGGTGCCGTCGGACGGGGCATATACGTCCGTGCCCGGCTGCTCTCCGGGGGAAGTCCGGCCATTCTCAGGGGCTGTTTGTTCTTCCTGCCCACCGCCGAAAATGACGTCTCCGGCTGAATCGAGGGCGTCGACCACCCAGACGCCGACGTCTTGGAATGCCTGGTCGAACCAGTGGCCTACGCGGCCAAAGAAGGTGTGCGTCTGCGCCTCATACTCGGAGGGCGGGGGGAAACGCTCGCCCCGGAGGTCCAGTGCGCTCGACGACAGGGCCTGGCGGAAGAAGTCGCCCACGATGTAGAGCGCATTGTTGCCGCCCTGCCCCCAGTAGTCGGAGCGAAAGGCCACACGCGGGTCGTTGAAACCGACCCACGCCCCGGCGACGAGCTTCGGGTACATCATGATGAACCAGCCGTCGGTGTTGTCCTGCGTCGTCCCGGTCTTTGCGGCCACGTCGGCGCGGATGCCGAACGTGGTGCGGACGCGATGGCCGGTGCCGCGGTCGACGACCCCCCGCATCATGTCGATGGTCCCGAGCGCCGTTTCCTCCGACAGCACGCGATGGGGGTCGGCACCGAACGTAGCGATCACGTCGCCGTTCTTGTCGTCTATCTCCGTCACCATTACGGGCTCGTGGTAGACGCCTTCGTCGGCGAGCGTGCTGTACGCCGTCACCATTTCAAGGAGTGTCACCGCGCTGGTTCCGAGGGCTATGGAGGGTACTTCTTCCAGCGGGCTCTCCCGAACGCCGAGCCTGCGCGCGAGCCGAACCACGTCCCCGGTTCCGACGTCCTGAATAAGCTGCGCGGTGATGGTGTTCTTGGAATAGGCGAGGGCATCGGCCAGGGTGAACTCCTTTCCGGATACGGAGCCTTCGTTGGTGGGGCTCCACACCTCCCCGTTCTTGAGGTGGATCTCCACGATGCGGTCCCGCAGCGTGTCGCTGGGGGTCCATCCGTCTTCCAGCGCCGCCGCATAGACGATGGGTTTGAACGTAGAGCCCGGCTGGCGGCGCGCCCGGGCGACGTGGTCGTATTGATCCACGTCGAAGTCGCTGCTCCCGACCCAGGCGCGGACGTAGCCGTTCTCCGGGTCCATTGCCACGAAGCCGACCTCCAGGCGCGTTTTCAACGCACGGAGCGCCTGCATGAACGTCTCATCGTGCCGGAGGCTGTCGAGCATTTTCGCTTCCGGAACGCCCGCCGCCACACCTGCGCGGTACTGCGGGGTCTCCCGGACGAACTGGTCCAACAGCTCCGGCCTGGACTCCCAGAGGTAGTCGAAGTCCTGCCCGCTCGCGTCACGGCCGCGAAAGCTTGCCAGGGAGCGCCCCCGTCCGACCGGCTGCTCGCGGCTCCAGTCCAGTTCGGCTACGGCCTGGAGGGCAGGCATCCAACGATCCACCGAGCGTTGCGCCAACCGTTGAACCCGCGTATCGAGGGTGGTATGGACGACCAGACTGTCGCGATAGATGTTATAGCCGTTCCGATCCGCCCAATCGATGAGCCAGCCGCGCAGGTGTG
Organism: Rhodothermales bacterium; assembly: GCA_035699265.1. Taxonomy (GTDB): domain Bacteria; phylum Bacteroidota; class Rhodothermia; order Rhodothermales; family DASSAV01; genus DASSAV01. Next base: position 6,078 of record DASSAV010000530.1, on the reverse strand, counting down.
CTATGAAGTGGGGGGCCTGGCTCTCCTTCTCGACCTGCCGCTCGAAATCGAGCCTGAGCGGCTCGTCCTGCAAGCGCTCGAATTTATCCTGTGAGAGATCGCCGTACTTCACCATCTGGCCGAGCACGACGTTGCGGCGGCTGCGGGCGCGTTCGGGGTTCCGGACGGGGTTGTAGTAGGCGGTACCCTTGAGCATGCCGACGAGGGTGGCGGCCTGGAGGAGCGTCAGGTCGCTCGCGGGCTTGCTGAAGTAGGTCCGCGCGGCCATCTCGATGCCGTACGCATTAAAGAAGAAGGGGACGGTGTTCAGGTAGGTCTCCAGGATCTCGTCCTTGCTGTAGGCATACTCGATTTTGAAGGCCGTGATGGCCTCCTTGATCTTGCGCGTGAGCGACTGCTGCCGCCCGATCTCATCCGGGTACAGGTTACGCGCGAGCTGCTGCGTGATGGTGGACCCGCCCTGCGTGTTGCCACGGAGTGTGTTGAGGAGCGCTCCGAGAGTCCGCCGGAAGTCTACGCCGTGGTGGTGGTAGAAGCGGTGGTCTTCCGTGTCGATGAGGGCCCGGACGACCTCCGGGGCGATGTCGTCCAGTTCGACCCATTCGCGGTGGAACGGCTTGAACTCGATCAGCTTCTCGCCGTCCGCCGACAGGACGATGGTTGGCCGTTCCGCCTTGGCCTTGCGGAGGTCCGAGATTCCCGGCGTGAAGGGGATTAGGAGGAGGGCATACAGGAAAAGCAGGACGAAAAAGGCGACGAAGAGCCCCCCTACCCCACCCAGGCCGTAGAGGATCCGCCTGCGCGTGGGCGTGCCTGGCCCGGCGAGCACGGACCAGTACCGCCTCGCGGACCGCTTTACCTTACGCCAGAACGCGTTCAGCCTGGAGGTCTCGGGGGGCTGGATGGGGTCTGGACCTGGCGGAGCGGGATCGGGCGGGTTCATGCGGCCGGGATGCTTTCTTCTTGACCGGACTACAACTCAGGGAAGCCGTAATCCGTTCGTCCCGGCGCGTAGAAAGAAGCGTCTCGTTACAGGTGGGGCATGTCCGACCGCGGATGGTCGACCGCCGGCGGCCACTGTGTGGGCAGGTGGGTGTGGGCGGTTCTTTGTGCTTGGTTCTTTGTGCTTGGTCGTATTTGGGCGCTGGAGTGGGGCGGCGGTATCGCCGGCGTCCTTCAAACAGTGGCACGCGGCGTTCTTCCTCTCTGTCATGATCGCAAGGACGGAAGCGGGAAATATGAGCGGACACCCCCTGCGGGTTGTGTGAGCGGACATCTCGGCGAGATGTCCCTACCGCGCCGAATTAACGTCATGGCGGCCGGTATTACTCCGTCAGGGTGAGGTCCAGGCTCTGCGAAACGGTTTTTCCGGTGGCCTGGTCGGTGACGGTGACCTGGAGCACGTAGTCGCCCGGCGCGACGTTCTTCGGGTCGAGTTCCGACGAGGCGGCCAGCGTCGACGCCGGACCCGAGCCTTCCGTCTTGAACGTGAGCACGGCTTCTCCGCCGGGAGCCGGCCGGAGCGTGTACGCGGCCTCATACCGGGCAAGTCCATCAGAGCCGAGCGTGAGGCCGTACACCTCGAAGTACGTGAAGACGGACTGCGTCACCGAGAACACGCGGAACGGATTCACGTGCAGGTACAGATCGCCCCGCGTGAAACGGCCCGGCGAGAGGGCCTCGCTGATCGCATAGGCCGGGACCAGACTGCTCATCCGCAGACCCGGCCCCGAGAGGTCGGGCGCCTGTGTGTCGAGGCGGAACGTGCCTGCCTGTCCCGTCGCTGCCGCGCTGGCGTGCAGGGCTACGTGGTAGGAGTCGGGCTGGACGAGCACGGAGAAGAGATCCACGAGAGCCGCCGTGGGATCATCGCTCGTGACATTCGGGAGCGGCTTCACGTCGGTGAAGGAGCCGTCGAGCTTCCAGGCGGCGTCCCGGAGCGTGAGGCCGACCTCCACATCCACCGAGTCTGCACCGGATGCGCGTTCGGCGATCTGGCCTACAGGGAGCGCGTAGTAGAAGGTGACCTCGGTGCGTCCGTCCTCTCCACGGAAGGCGGCCGGTAAGAGGACCAGTTGCATGGGGGCGACCGGCTCGGGGGGCGTATAGCGATCCGTGGTCAGCGCGATGGCAATGCTGCTGTCCGAGACTTCACCGAACTCTCGGACCTCTTCCGGAAAGGTTTCCGGGTGATCGTGCCACCCACGTACTATGTCGGGTGCGCGCCGCTGTCCGAGGGTGGTGGGACCCAACTTGCGGGCGGTAAAGGCGTAGACGCCACCCCAACTTTCCAGCGCTGCAAACACATCCGGGTTGAACTGAGGGAAAGGAACGAGGCGCCATCCGTTGTGGAGAGCACCCTTCTCGAAGTGGAAATAGAGTTCGAGGCCAGTGTAGCGCCAGAATTCCGCCCGTCGCCTTCCCTCTATATTCCCGGACACGTCTACCCGGTCATCCGGCTCGCCATAGCGGACATAGACGATTCCCATATCGTTGAGGCGGCTGTTGAGCCTGTACGTGCCGGGAAAATGAAGCAGCGCGTCCCGGTAAGGCTCATAGCGACCTTCGAGAGGACCGGGGAAAGCATACTCGCGCTCGGCCACGGCAAGCCGCTCGTAGTGCTCGGCCAGGCGGGCGTTCACCGGCTCTCCCGGCGCAGGGTCCCGCCTGGCCCAGAAACCTCGGAAGAACGCCCGGTACTCCTCCGGCGTGCTGAGTGTGTCGTACTGCGCCATCTCTGCGGGGCTGAACACGTACTGGAAGTCGTCGAAGAGCAGCCGGGCATCCGCCGCACTCCGGATTCCTGCAATGGCCTTCTCCACCATCCCCTGCGCGGTCTCCGGCATGCCCATCGCGTAGTACGTCCGCGCCAGGCCCAGCAAGGCCCCCACCTTCGGAACGTCCTCTGACTTCAGCACCTCGTAGAAGGCTACGACGGCACCCTTGAGGTCGCCCGCATGGCGAAGGGCCTCAGCCCAGGCGTACTCGGAAAAGGCGGACGGGTGGGCCGTTCGGCGGGCGGACACCTTCTCCTGCGAGGCGAACAGAGCGAAGTCGCGGTAGAGCAGCAGCGCCCCCGCGCGTGCGTCCGAGAGGTCCGGCTTGATGCGGAGCTGTGCGTCGGCAAGGTCGAGTGCGCGTGCGTACTGCTGGTCGGCGCGCTCCAGCAGGGCATACTGGTAGAGTACGTCCCGGTACAGGGAATCCGTGGCAAGGACCGCCTCGAAGTCTTCTCCGCTTCGGCTCCAGCGGCCATCGCCCATGATGGTGTAGGGAGAGCCGAGTTTGCGCAGGGCGATGCCGCGCAGGTAATGGGCTTCGGTGTTTTCGGGAACGTGCCAGAGCATGCGGGAGAGCACGTCCTCGGCACCGCGCCAGTCCTCCCGGTCCATGAGCGCCCGGGCCTGAACCATGGCGTCCGGTTCCGCTGTATCTCCCGCCGGCTGGGCGGCTGCGGTGGACGCGGCCGCAAGGGCCAGGATCGAGATCAGGAGCAGTGCCCGGAGCTGTCGGCGTGTAGCCATCACGAACCTCCACTTGCCGCGATGTAAATCCTCCGGCTGCAAGGTACGACCTACAAGTCACAAGCAGTACCGCCTCATACCAGTTCTCCAATATCGCTGTCAGTGCTGAACGAATGTGTCGTAGAAGGCCCGGGCAAAGGGGGACTTCAGGACGTTACTGTCCTCCCAGAGGGGATAGGGACGGCTGAGCATGTCGCTGTTCGCCAGCAGGATGAAGGTCAGCTTCTGCTCCGGCACCTTGAGCAGAAGGGCGGAGTGACCGTTCCAGAGGCCGTAGTGCCAGACCAGCTTCGGCCCGTCCTGATCGTAGACGAACCAGCCCAGCCCATACGGGAGCACGGTTCCGCTGTTCGAGATCGTCGGGCTCCAGGCGAGGGCTTTCGCCTCCGGGGAGAGCAGGCGCCCATCGTCCAGCGCCGTCGCGTATTTCGCCAGGTCGTAGACGTTCGAGAAAAGCCCGGCGGCGGTGCCGAAGTAGGCAGGGTACGCTTCCCGGTGGATCCCGTCGGAGTTGTACCCGGAGGCGACCTGCCGCTCGAACGTGGCGCGGTCGTACCCGGTAAGGGCAAAGGCAGCCGTGTCGGCAGGGTTGGGCGCGGTGTGTTCCAGGCCCAGCGGATGGATGATGCGCTCCACGAGCAACTGGCCGAACGACTTGCCGGTGGCCTGCTGCATCACCTGGCCCAGCAATCCGTAGCGGCTGCCGCTGTAGGCGTACGCCGCGCCGGGCACCCCTTGGGAGGTGTGTGAGAGCAAGTGCCGCACCCGCACGACGCCGAGGGTGTCGACGTCGATGCCGTACTTTGAAACGGGGTCGTCCAAACTCACCGCCCCCTCCTCGATGAGCTGCATCATGATGGTGGAAGCGAAGGTCTTGGTCAGCGAAGCGAGCGGGTAAATGGTTTCCGGCGCGGCCTCGCGGCCCTGCTCCACGTCGGCATAGCCGAACCCCTTCGCCCAAACGACCTTGCCGTCCCGAACGACGGCGCCGGACATACCGGGAATGTGGTTCTGGCGGCGCAGCGTGTCCAGCCGCAACGCAAAGGCCCGGACCTCCCGGGCAGGCACCCGGCTGCCGGCGCAGCCCGCGCACAGCAACAGAACCACAACTGCCAGGCCCTCACGGCGAAGCCTCATCATGCTGGAATCTCGTTTGGATGGAATGAAAGAAACGCCCCGGCCTGCTAACTTTCCTACCCTCGACCCGCCAACCTTCAACCTTTAACCTTCAACTTTCTAACCAAGAGTGCAACCTCCTCCCGTAGTGCTTCCTCCGACCCGCTGTTGTCGATGACGTAGTCCGCCCGCCGCCGAAGCTCCTCCGCCGGAAGCTGGTGCCGGATCCGCGCGCGTACCTGCTCCGGTGAGACTCCGTCCCGCTCCGCCACCCGTCCGATCCGCTCCGCTTCGGGCGCGTCCACCACCACGACTGCGTCCAGATGCTCCTCGCCCCCCGCCTCGAAGATCAGCGCCGCCTCATGCACCAGGAGCCGGACCCCGTCCCGCTGAGCCTGCTCCTTCGCCCGCTCGAACGCCACGAACACCCGTGGGTGCACGATGGCATTGATCCGCGCCACCTGCTCCGCGTCCCCGAACACCCACGCCGCCAGGTAGGGCCGGTTGAGCCGGCCCCCCGCGTAGCTCTCCTCCCCGAACGCTGTTATGATTTCCGCCCTCACCGCCGGGTCCTCCTCCATCAGCCGCCGCGCCTCCAGGTCCGCATAAAACACCCGCGCCCCCCTCTCCTCCCACCTCCGGCACACGGTGCTCTTCCCGCTCCCGATCCCCCCCGTCACCCCGATTGTTTTCATTGTCCCCGCGACCTTTGTCCTTTTGCTGATGTGCCAAAGCTGCGTCCATTCAGACAACCAGATACCCCATAAAATACTACCGTCCTGAGCCCCCAGGAAAACAAGTTTTTCGCCCGTGCGATCATGACACCACGCTACAGTCGCAAAAACCCACGCACCCTATCGAATCACGGCCCGAGCGCCGGAAGGAATCACCGCGCGGTTGAGCGAGTGGCGCAACATCCTACACCTTCCGAATGATTGCCATCGCCCACGCGCCGCTCGGTCGATGTGTGCGCTGGGAAGGGGATTCGAGCGTTTTGATTCGATCGCCCTTCTTTGGTCCTTTCTTGGGCGAGCAAGAAAGGACGTACCCCAGGAAAGCACATCCCGAACACAACCGCGCCCCCGAGCGAAACGGCTCATTCGGATTGGGTATCACTCGTTTCAGCATCTCATGTCATTAGCAGCGAAGCGTAGCGGAGTCGAAGGATCCCATACGACGGCACAGTGCCCGAATGTGGGATCCCTCGGCTTCGCTCGGGATAACATTCTGGTGCGTTTGTATGCACCCACCCTTTCCTGATTATCAGACAACCCCCATCCACCGCACAATATCGCACCTCCTCTTGACAACGGTATATTGCTTAGCTATATACTGCTGTATAGCCGCCCGATATACCAGTACCTGGAAATATGATCTCCAAAGCACTCGTCGCCGCCTCGCTGAAACCCATCATGCTCTCCCTGCTCGCCCATGGAGA
>DASSAV010000529.1:0-17876 GCA_035699265.1 Rhodothermales bacterium | reverse complement strand
GCCGACGGGGGGCACGCCGCCTCGGGGCGTGTGGTGGACGAATTGCTCGACCGGCTCCTGCAAGATGCTTATTTCAGGCAGCCGCCTCCTAAATCCACCGGGCGCGAGCGGTATGGGGCGCCCTACGTGCAGGCCCTGCTCGGCCAGGCCGAAGGGGCAGCGAACGCACTCCCCCCGCCAGACGATCTCATAGCGACCGTGACCGCGTTCACCGCCCGATCTGTTTTCGACGCTTACGAGCGGTTCATCCGCCCGCGGGATGCGCTGGACGTACTGATCGTCTCCGGCGGGGGCATGCACAACCGCTTTCTCATGGACCGCCTGACTGCGTACTTCGCGCCGATTCCGGTACGGCCGGTCGAGCCCTACGGAATCGATTCAGATGCGAAGGAGGCTCTGTGCTTCGCGGTGCTCGCCCACGAAGCGGTCAACGGCGTCCCGACCAGCATGCCGGGCGTTACCGGCGCGGCCCGGGCCACGCTGCTGGGCAAGATCTGCATTCCGCTCTGAACATTGGCCGGAAGGTTTCGATGATCGCCCTCCTGTCGCGTTAGATTCCAATTCGTAGTGCACCCAACATTTTTTGCTCATGACCGACAACGAACAATCGATTCCTGACGACGCACCGGAACCCGCCTTTACGCCCATCAATGAAGTCGGCGAGTTTGGCCTGATCGACCGTATGCGGGCCATTCTCGGCGATACGCAGGACGAACAGGTACTGGCCGGCATCTCCGACGACGCAGCCGTATACCGGGTGGGAGATGGGCGCGTACACGTCGTCACGACGGACGCGCTGGTGGAAGGCGTCCACTTCGACCGGATGTTCTCGCCGATGGATTTGCTCGGCTTCAAATCTATCTCCGTCAACGCGAGCGACGTGGCCGCCATGAACGCGCTCCCACGTTACGCCACGGCCGCCATCGGCATACCCGCCAACATGTCGGTCGAGATGATCGAAGCCCTCTACCGCGGGATGAAGCGGGCCGCCGAGTTGTACGGATTGAGCGTAATCGGGGGCGACACCACCGCGGCCCGAAGCCTCCTGCTTTCCGTCACGGTGATCGGAGAAGCGGCCGAAGCCGATGTGGTATTCCGGAGCGGCGCCCGTCCCGGAGACGCCCTCTGCGTCACGGGGGATCTGGGCGGCGCGTACGGCGGTCTGAAGGTGCTGCTCAACCAGCGGCAGCAGCTGCAGGAACGGGGCGAGGCGTTCGTGCCGGACCTTCAGCGCTTTAGCCACGTCATCCAGCGCCAGCTCGCGCCAACAGCACGTGTCGACGTCGTGCGGGAGTGGGCGTCACAGGGCGTGCGCCCGCACGCCCTGATCGACATCTCAGACGGCCTGGCCTCAGAGGTGTATCACCTGTGTGAGCAGAGCGGATGCGGCGCAATCATCGACGCCGCCGCCCTCCCCATCGACCTCCAGACGCGCGTCACAGCCGACGAGTTCGACGACGACGTAGAGACCTACGCTCTCTTCGGCGGTGAGGATTACGAGTTGCTTTTCGCGCTTCCGCCGTCTGAAATCGAGAAGCTCGCTTCTGAGTGCATTACGGTGGTCGGTGAGTTTACAGACGCCTCCCAGGGCATCCGTGTCCGTGTGCCGGATGGAAATCTCGTTCCGCTGGAAATGGGCGGTTTCCAGCATTTTGGGGGACTGGGCGGGGGGTAACTATTCGACAATGGATCTACACATTTTCCTTTATACCCATAGCCTGCGAGAACCATAACGTGTAATGAGCGAGTCCAAGCACCCGAACAAAGAGATACGAAGGGCGGTAGAGTATGGGTTGGCCAAGGGATGGCGTCTGGAGAAATCTGGTCCTCGCGCTCATTCCTGGGGAGTAATGTACTGTCCATACGGCCGCAGAGGGGGATGCCAAATCAGCATCAACTCGACACCACGGGTACCAGAATATCACGCGGAACACATTCGACGAAAGGTGGATGGCTGTCCTCATTCTTAGCACGAGAGCATGATGCGTGAATACAACTTTACCGTAATTTTGAAAACTGAGCCTTCCGACGAACAGACTGAACGGCTCTATGGTTACTTCGGCGCGGGCGGCACCGCACCTGAGACCGTTCTGGACGTACTCATCGGTGTCCGTTCGGGAATTCCCTATCTGGCGGCTGCCGTCCGGGCAGAGTCGTTTGAGGCTGCTATAAACGACATCTTGCCAGCACTGCGCGGCGAGGGATTGGATCTGGTCAGGGTCGAAATGGATGCTGCGGAATTGGGCGGCCTGCTAGCTGCCTGATTCAATGCTCCGCAGCAATCGCCTAACACAGGTGTATGCATACCCCGCATGGCCTCCGCCTATTTGCGTCTTGATACAGCCCAGCCTAGTATTAGGACAATCTCAGCAGCGGCGTCCAGCAGGTAGACTGGCGAAATGCGCTTCTTCGCGACGTAGACGATGTCGATGGCCGTCAGTGCTGCTGCGCTGCCGATGGCGACCTGTACTAAGTCGCTAGAGGGCTCCTTCTTCGCAGCGGAGGTTACCAGCACACCACCCAGCACCCCGACCAATGCACCGACGGTTTTTACCAGCCATTTGTCGTGCTTGGGTCCGGTGACCGCCTCGAACGTTTTGATGCTGAGAAAGGGCCAGATGCCTGTGGCGGCGAAGTAGACGCCCTGGCCGAGTGCAACCATTCGCCGCAGCGATGTCCCGGCGGGCATATGCTTCTGGAGTGATTCCATGCGCTTCCCCAGGTGCGTAGTTACGGGACCAACCGACCGCTGCAGGCGCGAGTTGCCCGCCTGACAAACCGTGCAAGTGCACGAAGCGGTAGATCCACTCGACATACGCCTTCTCGGTGCGCCTGCTGAGATGGCGCAGGGGGCAGGCTTGCCGCACCCGCTCCAGAAGCTTCGTTTGGTTAGGTGTGGGTGTGTTGTTTATTATTGCAGGGATGAAGCATCAATGGATATGTTGGGCGACGCCCACCCGCAATATCCGGACATCGTCTGCATCATGCGCGGGCCGGTACGGCAAGTTGTCGTAACGACTTGCCTTGCCGCAACCCGGTACCGGCGAATTATCTGGACGCCTTACTTATAAACAACTATAGACAATGGTTATGAGGCTGTCCCGAACCGATGAACCCAACCGAAGGATATCCGGCCAAATCCTTCAGAGAGTCGAGAGCCGGCAGCGCGTTCCTTCGATCCGGATGCTGTAGTTTTGGACGCGACGTTGCGCTGCACACCTCAATGTACGGGCGTTGCGCGACGGCCTAACGGCAGACTGTATGTTGGGGTGCGCCGCCCCGCCGACTGGCAGCTCAACCTATATTCCCATGCGTTAGTGAGGACACCCAATGCAAGTCACGTATGATTCTAAAGGAGTTCCGGATGGGATCGTTGTTCCGGCCAGTTTTGGCCGCGCCGTCATTCCCTTCCTGCGGGAAAATGGTTATCGCGTGCACAAATGGGCTGATTTAGAAACTGGTCCGGCATATATCGTAAAGAAATCCGGAGCGAAAACCGGTCTCGTCGTAACTCCACAGGAAGGAGACACAGATTATCTCGCAATGGCGGTCACCTTTCCGGGGTTGATGGGATTGCTCAAGAGAAATGCAAATCGCCAACTCCGCTCAGAGCTTATCGAGACTATTGGAAGCCACCTCACAAATAGCCAGCGCTGACTTCGAGCCGTGTCATCAACTACTCGAGATGACGGTTCTCGGTCCTTTTTTGCGCAATGCGAAGAGAAGGAAGGACATCTCTAAACCCCGAACCACGGACGGAAAAAATGATGAACTCCAGGATTGCACAATTGACGGCTCGCATGGAACGCCTGCTCCTTACCGCCCTGCTCCTGACGGCCTTCGGCGCCCCGGCGGTGCATGCGCAGTCCCCCATTCCCGATGACCTGGCGTTGATCGACAACCTGTACCGCGGCGACTTCGACGCGATCGACCGCGACCAGGATACGCTGATCAACCTGCTGATGATCAGTTCCAGCTTCGGAGACCTGCACTGCTACGCCGAGCCCACGGACGATCCCGAAGTGCTTGCAGCCTCAGCACGAGCAGCGCAATTTGTGTTCTCGCTCGATGTGGGTATCACGGCAGCCGCAAGACTCGCAAGCCTCTCACCGCGGACGAACCCGCAGTTAACGCGGGTGGGCGTGTGGCTCCAGGAGCACGACTGTGGCAGCGAACAGACCCAGCAGCTCTTCCAGAACTACACGCGGCTGCTGGCGTCCCGTAACACCGCCGCCGCGTGGGGGCTCGGGGGGTGACGCGTGAATCTCAGCCGCTACCCAAACCTGAGAGGAGTAGCACCGCGAAACCGCAATCCGCAGCCGCAAAACCCGTGGCCCACGCTGGCGCAGAGCTTCACGGCCTTGCTTCGTCCGGGCGGCGACGCCTTACGTTGTCTCGTTCCACCGCCGTCTAGCCTGCGCGGGGGAGCGGCAAATTGTTATAAAGGACTGACCAATCGCTGCAAGCGCGAGTAGCCTGCCTGAGCCCCCGGCACGTCTTTTTCTCATCTGACTTCAGCCCGCCACTCGCAGCCACAGATATACAGACGAAACCAAATTCCCGGTTTCTTAGCGATCACGCAGGGCGTGTCGGGCGTTGGAGTCGATGCATCTCCGGGTTACGCGCCTTATTTTCTCAATTCTATCCCTAGCTCCGTGAGCATGCATTCCTGCCTGTAATCTATAGATTCCCTTTTATGGAAGCGAAAGCATTCAATACGACCGGTGACGTCGTCCAGATCGTCGGGCCTGTAGTGGACGTAGAGTTTTCGGCCGAGAACGTGCCGGAGATCTACGACGCGCTCGTGATCGAACGCGAAGAGGGCGACCTCGTGCTCGAAGTCCAGCAGCACCTGGGCGAAAACCGTGTCCGCACCATCTCGATGGATACGACGGACGGTCTTCCACGCGGTACGAAGGTCGTCAACACAGGCCATCCGATTTCGATGCCGATTGGTGAGGAGATCCGGGGCAGGCTGTTCAACGTGGTGGGAAAGGCCATTGATGGCCTGCCACAGCCGAAGGCAGAGGGTCAGCGTCCCATCCACGCCGATCCACCGCCCTTCGACCAGTTGTCGACCACAGTTGAATTGCTTGAGACGGGCATCAAGGTAGTCGACCTCCTGGAGCCATATTCGCGCGGCGGCAAGATCGGCCTGTTCGGCGGCGCCGGCGTGGGTAAGACGGTGCTCATCCAGGAGCTGATCAACAACATCGCCAAGGCGCACTCCGGCATGTCTGTGTTCGCCGGTGTGGGCGAGCGCACACGCGAGGGGAACGACCTCATGCGTGAGATGCTGGAATCGGGCATCATCAAATACGGCGAAGCCTTCATGCATTCCATGGAGGAGGGGGGCTGGGACCTCTCCAAGGTGGACATGGAGAAGTTGAAGGACAGCCAGGCGACCTTCATCTTCGGCCAGATGAACGAGCCGCCCGGCGCCCGCGCGCGTGTGGCGCTCTCCGGCCTGACAGTCGCGGAGTATTTCCGCGACCAGGGCGGCCGCGACGTGCTCTTCTTCGTAGATAACATCTTCCGGTTCACACAGGCTGGTTCGGAAGTATCGGCGCTTCTCGGCCGCATGCCGTCCGCCGTGGGGTATCAGCCCACACTCGCGACCGAGATGGGCACGATGCAGGAGCGGATCACGTCTACCAAGACGGGCGCCATCACGTCGGTGCAGGCCATCTATGTGCCGGCGGACGACCTCACGGACCCCGCCCCGGCCACGACGTTCGCTCACCTCGACGCGACGACAACGCTCTCACGCCAGATTGCATCGCTCGGTATCTATCCGGCCGTCGACCCGCTGGACTCTACGAGCCGCATCCTCGACCCGCGTGTGATCGGCGACGATCACTACACCACGGCGCTGCGTGTGAAGCAGTTGCTGCAACGCTACCGCGAGCTTCAGGACATCATCGCGATCCTCGGCATGGACGAGCTCTCGGATGAGGATAAGCTGGTCGTGCAACGCGCCCGCCGAGCCCAGCGCTACATGAGCCAGCCATTCTTCGTGGCCCAGCAGTTCACGGGCTTCGAGGGCAAATACGTGAAGATCGAAGACACCATCCGCGGCTTCAAGATGATTCTTGACGGTGAGCTCGATCAGTACCCCGAGAGCGCCTTCGCGTATAAAGGCGTCATCGAGGAGGTCATCGAGGCGGGCGAGAAGATGCTCGCCGAAGCGTAGACGAGTGTGTGCGTGTTAACGTGTTCGATTGTTCTCGTGAAATGAACACCACCGACACGTTAACGCCCGAACACGTCGATGGCATCAAGTAAGGCAGTCGTTGCAGCTCAACGACCTTCATTTCCTGGGCTTTGTCTTCAAGAGCGAGCATCAGAAAGGGCCATACGGTTGTGCTGCCTGGATCCCCGATCGGGGTCGAGGATGACGGGGCTCTGGAAAGGAGGCAAATGGAGCCGTGCTGCTGCTTGGATTCCATTATCTTAATGCCATTGGCCCGAACACGTTAACACCTGAACACCGGAAGTCATGCCAGGCAACCTGTTTGTTAAAGTCGTCGCGCCGGATCGCAACGTATTCCGTGGTGAGGCCAGCCGCGTCAGAGCGCCGGGGGTGGAGGGTTCGTTCGAGGTGCTCCACAACCATGCGCCGATGCTGGCAGCCCTGCGCATCGGACCGTTGTTCATTACCACCCCCTCCGGTGACCGGATCGCCTATGCGACGAGCGGGGGATTCCTCGAAGTCGCCGACAATAACGTGACGGTCCTCGCGGAGACGGCGGAGCCGGCGTCGGACATCGACGTGGAACGCGCCCGGAATGCCGAGGAGCGCGCCCTTAGCGTCATGCATGCCGGTGAGGACGTAGATCGCTCACGCGCCGAACGCGCCTTGGAGCGTGCCCGCAACCGCCTCCGCGTAGCCATGGGGCAGGTGGGCACCCGGCACTGATCGGACTGCTTTAATTTGGAAAGCCCGGCTGAATCCCTCCAGCCGGGCTTTTTTCTTATTTTCGGGAGAAGCACCCTTGCGCGGCATTTGCCCGTGATGCCGGCCGGTAGGCATACGTCGATGCAGCGTTCTCCAGGCATTCGAGCTGAACAGATGAGCCAAATTTTTTTCGCCTGGCCTGTCGATTTACGCCCCCCTGCTCCGTCGGTATGAGAGCGGGTGGATGTGCCACCTCCGAAACCAAATGGAGTGAAAGATGAAATACTATCTGCTCTCGTACGTGGACGAGAAAGCCGGGGCAGCCGTCCCCAAGGATGAAATGGATGCCTGGATTCGCAAAATCAAGGCCTGGACCGACGCCATGCAAGAATCGGGTGTGCTGGTCAGAGCGCAGGGATTGCACCCCACCTCGGCGGCTGCGACCGTGCGCGTGCGGAACGAAAAGATGATCACCACCCACGGCCCGTTTGCCGAGACGAAGGAACAGCTCGGGGGCTTCTACTTGATCGATTGCAAGAACCTCGACGAGGCCATCGAATGGGCGGCTCAGGCTCCCGGAGCGCGTTTCGGCTCCATCGAGGTACGTCCGGTCTGGGAGATGGATCTTCCGGCTGCCATCGAAGCCGCCCGGGAGCGCGGTATGCTGCAAACGCAGTGACGTGTTGGGTGTTCGCGGCGGCAGCCGGCCCTGTACGGGACAGTCGCCGCCGCGAACCATTCATCTCCGATATGAGGAATTCGACCCCATCGATCCTCGAAGGCACCTACCGGCAGGAGTACGGCCAGGTCCTGGCTACTCTTCTGGGGTGGCTGGGGGACTTTGAACTCGCCGAGGATGCCGTTCAGGATGCCTTTCTCGCTGCCGTCGAGCACTGGGAACGGAAGGGCGTACCGAACAAACCCGGCGCCTGGCTTACCACCACCGCGCGCCGGAAGGCGATCGATCGCATTCGCCGCTTCAATCCCGATAGCGTCGATCCCCTGACCCTGGAAACGCTGGAAAGGGCCGAGCCGTCACGCTCAGAGGAATTGGACGAAGAGGCCGACTTTCCCGACGACCGCCTCAAGCTGATGTTCACCTGCTGCCATCCGGCCTTGCCGCTCGAACAGCAGATCGCCCTCACGTTGCACACCCTCGGTGGTTTGACGACGGCGGAGATCGCGGCCGCCTTTCTCGTCCCGGTTCCGACCCTGGCCCAGCGCCTCGTGCGTGCCAAGCATAAGATCAGAGTCGCGGGCATTCCATACTACGTTCCGCCTCCACACCTGATTGCAGAGCGGGTCGACTCGGTCCTGACTGTTCTGTACTTGATCTTCACGGAGGGCTACGCGGCCACAGCAGGCGAGGCCCTTATCCGGCAAGAACTCTGTGACGATGCGATCCATTTGTGCCGGCTTGTGGAGTTGTTGATTCGAAGGAGCGCAACGCAAATCGATTTGCCCCTCTCCCAGAAAGCCGAAATTCTCGGGCTTCTTGCATTGATGCTGCTGAACCAATCGCGGCGGCACGCGCGTGTTGGAAGCCGGGGAGAATTGATCCCGCTCGACGAGCAGGATCGCTCGCTGTGGGATGAGCGGGATATCGAGGAAGGGCTTGCTCTCCTAGAGGCGACGCTTCAGATACACCACCCCGGCCCGTATCAGTTGCAAGCGGTCATAAGTGCATTGCACGCCCGCGCTCGGACACCGGGGGATACGGACTGGCCGCAGATCGTCGCACTATATGAGGAGCTGCTGAAAATTTACGACACCGCCATCATCCGGCTCAACCATGCCGTAGCCGTTTCGATGGCTATCTCTCCGGTTCACGGATTGCAGCTCCTGGCCCCTCTCGCGGAGGATCTGACTTCATATGCTCCATTCTTTCTGGCCCAGGCCGACATGTATCGGCGTGCCGGGCACGTCGACCGGGCACGCGAAGCCTATCGTTTCGCGCTCGATCTCACCCGAAACGCACGGGAGCGCGATTTCATCCGAGGCAGGATCAAAGCTCTCGATGTGGCGCTTTGAGGTCGGAGTCTTTCTGGCTTATTATCCAGGGGCCAAGCGACCTGCTCGCATCAGAAGTCTTTCCTCATCGATAAACGAGTGGACGCACGAAGTCTGGAAATCCGGTCTGATGCGGTGCCGAGCGTTCATTGCCCCCAGTGTGACTTATGTTGATTGACGACCTCCCTACGCCCTGTATTCTTATCGAGGAACGCCGGCTGGAAGAGAACCTCACCCGAATGCAGGCGAAGGCGGACGCAAACGGCGTTGTGCTCCGTCCGCACTGCAAGACGCACAAGTCGCTCGCCATCGCGGCCCGGCAGGTGGAACTTGGCGCGGCGGGGCTAACGGTCGCCAAAGTCGGCGAGGCGGAGGTGTTCGCCGAAGCGGGGTTCAACGACATTCGTATCGCCTACCCCGTGGTTGGAAAAGACAAGCACGAGCGGCTCCTGCCCCTCCTCGACGCCGCCCGCATCTCCTTCTGCGTGGATACCGAAGAGGGCGCCCTGGCGGCCTCTGATTTCTACGAAGTCCGCGGGCGCCGCCCGGACGTGCTCGTGGAAGTCGATACCGGCCACGGGCGTTGCGGCGTGAAGTGGGATGCGCAGGAGGCCGTGGATTTCGCCGGATTCGTAAGCGCGCTTCCTGGCCTGCACCTGGCAGGGATCCTCACCCACGCGGGGCAGTCCTACCACGGGCCCGAGCATGGTGAAAGCACGGCCGATGCCCTCCGGCGCGCCAGCGTCGAGGAGCGGGATCGGATGCTCGACCTCACTATCCGCTTGAAAGCTGCGGGCGTGTCTGGAACCGATCCTGAAAAAGGCTTTGAAATCAGTATCGGGTCGACGCCTTCTATGGCGTACTTCGAGAACCGGGAACAGGACGGCTTTCGCATTACCGAGATCCGGCCCGGCAATTACGTCTTCCACGATGCCATGCAGGTCGGGCTCGGAGTCGCCAGCCTGCAACAATGCGCGCTGACCATCCTCGCCACCGTAGTCAGCAAGCACCGTGCACATGGCCGCGAGCGGCTCTTTCTGGATTCTGGAAAGAAGATCTTAACCGGAGATACCGGCTACGGTACGCACGGGCACGGCGTCCTTCTATACAATGCTGCGGCCATGACGCCCCTCCCTCACGCTACCATTACGGGACTTTCCGAAGAGCATGCCTGGGTCGAAGTGCCGGGTGGAGCCACGCTCGCCGTCGGCGACCGGGTACGCATCGTCCCCAACCACGCCTGCGTTACGGTAGACACCCAGGAGATCATCTACCTCGTCGATGGGGACCAGGTCCGTGAACGCTTCCGCGTAGACGCGCGCGGCCAAATGCAGTGACGGGCTGTTTCTGGTTGAAAGTTAAAGGTTGGAAGGTTGGCGTGGCGTCTGGCGGTAGTTGCGTTAAATTGGAGATGGGTGGGAGCCTGGAATCGAAAGGGTTGTATATTCGGTGCTTACGTTTGGGGCCTCTGGCCTGTAAGCATGACACGGTTACCCGCTCGGATTTTTACTCCAAGACCCCGCGTTTGAATGATCGTTCTCGGCGTAGACCCAGGCTCGCAGCACACTGGCTACGGCATCCTCGAAGTGGAGGGCCGGAAGGAGCGGCTGGTCGAGTACGGTGTTTTGCACCTGGACGTACACGACGACCATGAACTGCGCCTCAAGACGATTTACGACCGGCTCACCGCCATCGTAGAACGCTGCCTGCCGGACGAGTGCGCCATCGAGATGCCGGTTTACGGCCACAATCCGCAGTCTATGCTGAAGCTGGGCCGAGCCCAGGCCGCCGCCATGCTGGCTGTCTTGAACAGGGGTATTCCGGTGACACAGTACACACCGAAGGAGGTCAAGAAGTCCGTCACCGGCAACGGCAACGCCTCGAAGGAGCAGGTATGGTACATGGTGCAGGCGATCCTCGCGATCGAGGATGCCGGGCCGAACCTTAGCCTGGACGCCTCCGACGCCCTCGCGGTCGGGATCTGCCACGCGCAACGCCTCTCACATGGCGCTGACAAGCACTTCAAGAACTGGGAGAGCTTCGCGAAGGCCAATCCGGGCCGGGTGGGCTGATCCGGCCGGTCTCCAGCCCTGACCTGAACGCGGAGTTCTCAGTCTCGATTGTACCCGCGTTCTCGATCTCGCACGCGCACCACATCTGCTATCTCGTCGATACTGAGCAGGCGGCTACTCATTTCGGCCACGAGATGCGCAATTTTGTGGTCCTTCGTGGGCGCCTGGGTCCATTCGGGGTGTGCCTGCTCGATGATGCTCACGAGGATGCGGAGATACGGGTAGCGCTTCTCAGTCGAGTCGAGTTCTGCGATGGATCTGGCGAAGAGCTCTGCGTTGCGACCCACCTGTCGGTCGACAACTTTGTCCTGTAAATTATTCATGGCCGTGCGACAGGGTGGAGGTGAATCGATGTTGAGGTGACGGTGACGAGATGCCCGGCCGCTCCGGTCGGCCAGATCCAGAATTGCGGCTCGATTCAGTATACCGAACCCAATCCTTGCAACCAACCTCCCGACCCTTCGCCTCTAAAAATGAGCGGGGCTCTGACCCGAGACCTCGTTTACCCTCACAAGGGGGGCGAATCTTCTCCGGCATGCTTCCCGGGTGCGACACTTCTACTCATGCAGAGAACGGCCCGGCGCAGGAACCCTGCTGATCGGAGCATCACCCGAGGAGACTACCTGCATCCGCGCCCTTTCTGGTTGCGCATGAGGAAGGATACTTCCCTGGCTGATAATTTCCGCGTTTCTCAAAGTTGGCATGGATTTTTTATGAAGTCAAGAGTAGAAGCATATACAAATGTGAAACGATCCCATGCGTAAGATGAGTACGTTGCGATTTGAGCTGTTTCTTGAGGCGGGGCAGGACTATGAGAGTACGCAATACCGGATTCTCAGCGGTCTTCAGGAAGTCAGGCGGGACTTCTCGAACAACATCATTTACCCGCATCTCGGGGAACTCGTAAGCCTGCATCAGTCCCTACGTCAAATGGCCGAGCAATTGAGGACGTTCAAGGAAGTGCTCCCGCGCAGGATCAAGAACGTCGATATCGACGCCGGGGAAATCACCTACGAGCACGTCGGCGTCGGAAGCGGCCAGGTGAGCTTCATAGAAGACATCATCGGGTGGGCGCTCCCCAACATCCAGTCAGCGATTGAGGAAGGGAGGGCGATTTTCGAGTTTGTAGAGGAAAGCCTCCACCTGGAGGAGGTGGGCATCGTGCCTTCCTTCGTCGAGGAGGGATACCTGCTCGTTCCAGATTTTCGAGGCCGTAAATTACACGTCCTCCGGTACGATCTGTCCATTTTCACGCAGGCTGAGGAGCGTTACCGCACACTCAGAACGACCCACGTAAGGTCGGTACCGGTGGGAGAGATCATCCCATCCCCTCAGAGCATCAAGCTGGACATCCTGGAATACGACCGATCGTTGCCGAACCCGGCCACGTACTTCTTCGACACGGACCTCGATTTCCCCTTCGAGCAGACCATGCTGCCCGTGGCGAAACGGAAGCTCATGCGATACCTGTATGAGCACGGAGGCCTTGCCTGAGGTGTGCAGCCAGGCTACGTGAGGTGCTTTGCAAGGGCCTCTGCGGCTCTGATCGCAGAAGAGGCAGTATCTCCGACGGACACACCGCTACGAAAGCTGCCCGCGAGATAGAGGCCGGGATGCTCCTGTTCCAAGCGTTCCATCGTTTGCCTGACCAGCCCGTACCCCTTTCGGTACTGCGGAATGGCATGGCTCCAGTGGGCCACTTGCGCAAAGGCCGCCTCACTCTTGATGCCGAGCAGTCGGCTCAGATCCCGATGCACGATGCCGACGAGTTCTTCGTCACCCAGGCGGGTGAGGTGGGGGTGCCTTTGTCCCCCCACGAACGAGGTGAGCAATACGTGTCCGTCGGGCGCCCGGCCGGCAAATAATGTCGAGGAGAACAGCGTACCCAGGATCTGGAATTGAGACTCACGCGCAGGAACGAGCATACCGAACCCGTCCAGTGGATGCGCCACCGCGTCCGCCTGATACCCCAGTGCAACGACGCTGACCGGAGCATAGACGACTTCGCGCAGGGGGGTCAGATCCATCCAGGTTTCGACCTCAACCTCCGCGAATCGATGTAGCGGGATGGCCAGCAGAAGGGCATCGAACGGATGTTCAGCGGCTGCGCCATTTCCACCCACAGTCAGATTCCACCCATCTTCGCTGTGCTGGACAGATACCAGGGGTGCGCCATAATGAACCTTGTTACCTAATCGCCCGGCAAGAGCCCTCGGCAGTATTTCAAGGCCATTCTCAAAGGAGAACATCCGGCCCCTGCGTCGCCTTGGACCGGCCTTGTCTTTCCTGGCTCCCATGCGCTTGAACTGTCCGCCAATCAGCGATCCATGTGCTTTCTCCAGTTCGTACAGGGAAGGGAACGTGTGCCGAATAGAAAGCTCCTCCGGGTCCCCGGCGTATATTCCGGCTATGAACGGATTGACGGCATAGTCCAGTATTTCCTGGCCGAAGCGCCGCTGCGCGAAGTCGGCCACACTTTCTTCGTCGGATGAGGGTGCATCCCGGTTAAAGGGCTCACGTAGGATGCGGAGCTTTGCGGCTGGTGAGAAGAGCGTCGAGGATACAAAGCTCAGCGGGCCCGTGGGAATCGGGAGGGGCTTTCCAGCCTTAACAATGTATCGCTTCTTCGCTTCCGGGCGTGCCTCGACCAACTCGGGAGCGAGGCCGAGTTCATCGATCAGAGCCTCAAGGACAGGGCCGCGGCTCTGGATGGTATTCGGTCCCAGCTCGACGAGGTATCCATCCGACCGTTCCGACCAGATCTCACCTCCTGCTCGATGAGATGCTTCAAAAACAGTTACGTCGAAGCCGAGCTTTGTGAGCTGGTGCGCAGCGACCAGCCCTGCGATGCCGGCACCTGCTACTGCAACGGACGCCATGTTTCGAGTGGTTCGTATTGTATGGTGGCCAGGTTGAAAGGCTGTACGCCAGCTCATATCGCATTCGGGATCTCGCGCTGCCTTTCGTTTTCCTGACGGTCAGGGTAACTTGCCGAGACGAACCGAATCAGCACCAGAGGATGTATGGAAATCGGGACTCCCATCGATCAAGATAAACCGGCCTTTCAGCGGCGTGAAGCGCACTACCTGGAACTGCTCGGCCAGTTGAACAGGCGGGCGGAGCAGGTGCGGCAGGGTGGAGGAGCCGCGCGCGTGGAGCGAGAGCACGAGCGTGGAAAGCTGACGGCTCGGGAGCGAATAGATCGTCTCGTGGACGTTGCATCGGACTTCTGCGAAATCGGCCTGTTTGCAGGGTACGGAATGTATGAAGATGAGGGGGGCTGCCCGAGCGGGGGGACGGTGATGGGGTTGGGGCGCGTGAGTGGGCGCCTGTGCATGATCGTCGCCAACGACGCGACAGTCAAAGCGGGGGCATGGTTCCCCATTACCGCCAAGAAGAACCTGCGTGCCCAGGAAATCGCCCTGGAGAACCACGTCCCGATCATCTACCTGGTCGACTCGGCAGGCGTGTACCTCCCCATGCAGGACGAAATATTTCCGGACAAGGAGCACTTTGGCCGCATTTTCCGCAATAACGCCGTCCTGTCCAGCCGGGGGATCCCGCAAATCGCGGCCATCATGGGGAGTTGTGTGGCCGGGGGCGCCTATTTGCCCATCATGAGCGACGAAGCGCTGATCGTTGACGGCACCGGCTCCGTCTTTCTGGCAGGCCCTTTTCTGGTGAAGGCTGCTATCGGGGAGGAGGTAGACGCTGAGACGCTGGGAGGCGCCGCTACACACTCCGAAATCTCCGGGGTGACGGATTACAAGATGCCGGACGACGAGACTTGCCTGCAAACGATTCGAGAGTTGGTGTCGCACCTGGGCGAGCGGGGCAGGGCCGGTTTCGACAGGAGCGAGCCTGAACCGCCGGCATTCCCGGAGGAAGAAGTATATGGGTTGATCCCGGAGACCGGCGCACAGCCCTACGACATGCGAAACGTGCTGGCTCGGTTCATCGACCAGGACTCCTGGACGGAGTACAAGGCAGGGTACGGACAGACGTTGCTCACCGGCTATGCGCGGATCGACGGGTGGAGCGTGGGGATCGTCGCCAACCAGCGCCAGGTAACCAGGACGAGAACGGGGGAGATGCAGGTAGGAGGCGTCATCTACTCAGACTCCGCCGACAAGGCGGCCCGCTTCGTCATGAACTGCAATCAGAAACGCATCCCACTCGTGTTCGTGCAGGACGTGACGGGATTCATGGTCGGGACGCGCGCGGAGCATGGGGGGATCATAAAGGACGGCGCCAAGATGGTGAACGCCGTTGCAAATTCCGTCGTGCCGAAGTTCACCGTTATCGTCGGCAACTCGTTCGGCGCCGGGAACTACGCCATGTGCGGGAGGGCCTACGATCCGCGCCTGATCTGCGCCTGGCCGACCGCTCGCATCGCGGTCATGGGCGGCAGCCAGGCGGCAAAAACACTTGTTCAGATCCAGGTATCCAAGCTGGAAAGGCAGGGAAAGACGATCTCCGAGCAGGAGCGGGAGGAGTTGCTTTCAGCCATTGCGGCGCGCTACGAAGAGCAGACGGAGCCGTACTACGCGGCGGCGCGTCTCTGGGTGGACGAAATCATCGACCCGGCCCAAACGCGAGCATGGTTGAGCCGCGGGATCGAGATGGCCGATCATAACCCTGTCATACCACCCTTTAATCCCGGCCTGATCCAGACCTGATGCGAGACTCCTTCGGAGTGCTCCGCCCTCGGGCCGAGGTTTTAATTCCCGGCGAAGCGGAAATGCTACCGGACCCTCACCTTTTACAGGGCGTTACTCCGCCGGAATCCCACTGACCTTACGCGCTGCTATGGAGACGCCTCCTTTCGTACCCGAGTACAACAAGCCCGATGCGCCCGGCATCTGGATGAATTTCGACAACACCGTCTCGGTGTACCACGTCGTTGGGGAGGACGACGATTTTAACGCGGCGGCGGGTGACATCTTCGTCCTGCTGAAAGAGGCGCAGGATCGGTTTCCGGACTGGCCGCGTGTGCTCTACCTCGAGATCGAAGGCCATCTCGACGACCAGGGCCGCTTTGAACCCGATTTCGTAGAACTCCAGCAGGAGTTCTTGATCGCCGCACTGGGCCAGTTCTTTACGGCGCTCGACATGCCGCTGGTCTCCGTATTGAACCCGAACGTTCAGAGCAACGAACTTCCGGACGCGCTCCGAATCGGCCCTCCGACGGGCGGTTACAATCCGGCTTCCTAGGGAGCGGAGCGGCGAGTCACTCTCCGCCAGTCAAATGCCCTCGGACCCTGGTGCTCCCGGCTCCTTCAAGCGGACTCGTTCCCCTCCGGGATCGAGCTAAGATGGACACCGAATTTTTCGGTATCCTCATCTGCCAGATGGGGCTCCTGCTTGAGGATTTGTTGATAGGCCCTGTGAAACATCTTGCCGACGTCGAAGGATGGATCCTCCTTCTCGCGCTGCAAACGAACGACGGCGTTCCATACGGCCCGGCGCAGCCCCCACTTGTCGACGGAATACGAAGCGCTCTTACGCTGCCTCTGCGGGGTCAGCCAGCTAAGCTGGATGTAGGGCTTCCGCTTGCCGCTCCCGTCGTCCTTATTGCAGAAATTGAGGCCGATGACGCCTGTTTTGGAGCGCGCCTTGGCGGATTCCAGCACAGAGTCGGCCGGCTCGGGGAGTTCCTTCAACAAGTCGTCCCGATAGGCGATCGCGGCTTCCAGGGCTTTCTGTCTGCCCCCACTCCGCTCGTCGGAAAAGAATTTGGTATGCTGCGTGCCCTGGCGACGGATGCGTACTTGCCAGCCATGGGTAGGATGGCGGTTGGGATACGCAGATGTGGCTTCTATGTCGATCCGGTAGACGTTGTTGTTCTTTTTCATGAGGCAAGCTAGCTGACAGCTTATCTACGCCTGAATGCCCGCGTGTCGAAATCGAGATACCCGATGAGGCTTGCACCGGCAGAAGCACGACGGGGCATCATCAGGGCGGACGGGTGAGGTGTACGCTTGGATCTGTTCAGGCGAGTGGATGTGACGGAGGTTCGAGCGTAAATAAGTGAGAACCGGACATAGTTGTGCGAGGTCTCGTCGTTCCAACGGCATCCAGTACCAGCAGGCGAGGCCTCAACATTTTAACATTCGCTGCACGGCGGTTTAAGACACGAACATGTTTGGGGTTCCAGACCGCGGAAATAATTTGATTCGCTATTTATCCGGGTGCATGGGGCCATGTTTGGGCATGAGTGCGCACCTTTCAGTACGCATCTATTTGCAATTGAGGGCTACCTTCATGGGCTGCCGTACACGGCATCCATCGCTCGGTGCCAATTTGCGAAGCCCCCAACAAGCCTCGGTGCGGCCGTACACCCGGCAAATGCGCCCACACGGCCTGATGCTCAATCCACCGAGCCTCTGCTTGAAGGCTGTGTGAAACGATCCTGTAACCGAAACCACCGTGGACAGGTAATGTAGAATCGCTCCTCCCCGAGAACGGCACAGCGAGCTTGCCCATCGGGAAGCAGTGCGCCGTTGCGCGGATGTTCATTAAAGGAGTGTGAATCACACTCGTGATTCAACTTCGGGGTCCCGTCCGACGTATATTGGCGATCCGCAGAGCCAATCGAACTCCGGACTAAGGTACTGTGAATCAAGACCTTGACGGAACTTTATTCAGGCTGAAGCGGTATTAAGAACTCATCTCGCATAGCGCCAGGTCAAGCGGCGCTACACGTTTTCTGAAGGACAGGTGAAGGTTTTCATCGGAGAGGAACCTTCAGGCGTGTGTCAATGTGTAACGGATTCTTTGTTTGGCGGTGAAGGGCCTTCGGGCCTTCATTTGTCTGGGGCCATGCGCAGGGGAGAGTGCTTCGGCGCGTGGGTGTTCTTTGAAAGGTTGGAAGCATAGCGAGTCCTTGTCGATTC